>DATMQC010000184.1:0-7763 GCA_035567275.1 Chthoniobacterales bacterium
CGAAGTGACCGGGGTGCCGTGAAATATATGCAGCCGGGCTTGGCTGTTTACCGCCTGCCAAGGACAGAGCAAATCAATGGAAGCAACCACCGAAACGTCGAGACGCCAGATACCACGGACGCCGAACGGTGAAAAGGCGGCACGCCGGGAGGCTTGCCCTACCGCTCACCGGCCCAAAGGTCAATATATGGTAGGGCGAAGCTCCTTGCTGAGCCGCCGCCCTTTGACCTCAAAAGTCCGCCCTCGAGGTATATGCGAGAGGCAGACTCGTAGGGCAAGGACGCTATTCTGGGCGGGCAGCTCGGAGATCTGCCCCTACCGTCGATTACGAATCGCGCGGATCTAATCCAGTTCCCTGCACAAATCACAGAGCGGCAGGTCTTTGTGGCCGCTAGTAGAGGCAGATCTCCGAGCTGCCCGCCGATAGACACTCAGGTGCCTGCCTTGTCAGTCCATCCTCCGGCGATTAACATCTGCGGATGAAGTTCTCCTTGTTGTTATCCGGCGGTCTTTCTTTCCTCGCGCTCGGTATCGTCGCTGTTTCGGCTGGGACCACGCTTGACCTTACCGCGATCGATTCACGAATTTCGCCGGGTGATGACTTTTATCAATATGCGAATGGGGGTTGGCTCGCTAAAAATCCGATTCCGCCGGAATTCAGTATTTGGGGCGGTTTTGTTCAGTTAGAAGAGCGGAATCGCGCGATTCTGCACGAGATTTTGGAGAAAACGGCTCAACCGGATTCTCCTGAAAAGGCGGAACCGGGGAGTATTCGGCAAAAGCTTGGCGATTTTTACGCCTCCGGAATGGACGAGGTGGCAGTAAATGGCGAGGGAATTGCTCCTTTAAAAGCGGAACTGAACCGTATTGATCAAGTTCGAGATCGAACCGGGTTTGCATCCGAGATCGCTGATCTTCATGCCAAAGGGCTGGGCCCGGTTTTCAATTTGGACGGGGACCAGGATGAAAAAGATAGTAGCTCGCAGATTGCTATTATTTCACAGGGCGGATTGGGACTGCCGGACCGTTACTACTATCTGAATACGGACGATCGATCGAAGGACATTCGCGCCAAATACCTGGTTCATCTGGGAAAGATGTTTGAGCTTACGGGGGAGCCAACTGACACGGCCAGGCGAGACGCAGAGGCCGTTATGAATCTGGAGACGGAGATGGCCAAGGTTTCGAAGGCGCGCGTGGAATTGCGCGACCCCGAAACGAACTATCATAAGATGTCATTGTCTGAGCTGGAAGAGTTAGCGCCGCAATTTGATTGGGAGATCTATTTTGGTGCGCTCGGACTCCCGGCCGGCCAACTCTCAGCCATCGATTGCAAGCAACCGGAATTTGTCTCGGCCGTTTCAAAATTGACGCAGGATGTTCCTCTCGATGCCTGGAAAACCTACTTGCGCTGGCATCTTGTTCACGCCGCTTCACCTTATTTGAGCCAGCCGTTCGTGGAAGAAAATTTCAGATTCTATCGGCAGGTCCTTACCGGTGCCAAGGAGGATCGACCCAGATGGAAGCGCGTTCTGGATGAAGTCGACGCCAATCTGGGGGAGGCGCTGGGCCAACTCTATGTCGAAAAGACTTTTCCGCCTTCAGCGAAACAGCGCGCTGTGATCATGGTCCACGATTTAAAGGCTGCGCTGCGCCAGAAGATCGAGACCCTCGATTGGATGGGGGATGAAACAAAGAAACAGGCTCTGCTGAAACTCAGCGCACTCGGCGTCAAGATTGGTTACCCGGACAAATGGCGGGATTACAGCAAGCTCGAAATCAAACGCCAGTCATACATCCTGAATGTCTTTGCAGGACAAACGTTTGAGATGAGGCGGCATTTAGCGCGGATCGGCAAGCCCGTGGATCCCACAGAATGGGGAATGACGCCACAGACCGTCAACGCCTATTACAATCCCAACCGTAATGAAGTCGTATTCCCGGCTGGGATTTTACAACCTCCATTCTTCTTTCAGGATGCCGACGATGCCGTCAATTACGGCGGAATTGGAGCGGTTATCGGACACGAAATGACTCATGGATTCGACGACAGCGGCCGCCATTTTGATGCGCAGGGAAACTTGCGTGACTGGTGGACTCCGGAAGATGCAAAGCGCTTTCTGGAAAGGGGTACGAAGATAGTGAGGCAGTTTGACAGCTACGTTGCGATCGATTCGCTGCACGTGAACGGCAGATTGACTGAAGGGGAAAACATTGCGGATCTAGGGGGTGTGAAAATAGCCCTTTCCGCGCTGGAGAGCGCCCTGAATCGCCAAACTGTGGACAAGCGGGAGAAGAAGATTGACGACCTCACTCAGGAACAACGATTTTTCCTTTCGTGGGCGCAGATTTGGCGGACAAACATTCGGTCCGAATATCTTCGTCTTGCGCTCACCGTCGATCCGCATAGCCCGGCTCCATTCAGAGTCAACGGCCCCTTGAGCAACCTTCCCGAATTCGCAAAAGCATTTGGCATTTCCCAGCCAAGCCCCATGATCCGGCCCGCGAATGAACGGGTACAGATCTGGTGATCATGATAGAGCTGTGCGGTTCCGGAAGTTCTTGTCCAGGAGTGCGCATCCGGCCACGGCGCAAAACAGAATGACAGTTAACCATTTATCGATTCGAATCATTTAGGGATGAGGAACGCACGGCGCCGGTTCGAAGTGGTTGCCATGTCATGCCACAACCGCCCTGCTGATCGCCCAGGCGACTTGTGGCACAAATACAAAGCCATGGGCATCGCCTCCCTTTGGATTTACAATGAACCGGTCATCTTTGAGATTGTGGATTCGACCCGACTCCCATTTATAATTAAAATGAACCGGCTCAAGAACGGTTGCTGAATTTGCGATTTCGCCGGCCTCCATCTGTTGAGCACCATTACTGCCAATTCCCCCGAATGGATCGTCTGGACCTCCGAACGCTGCAGCGGCATCTCCACTGATTCGGGACGCGGCCGGATAGGCCAGCCCGACGGACAAGTCTTTCTTGGTGTTTGTCACGAGAATCGGTCCTGAAACGCGTCGACCCGAGATCACTGTTCTAAAGAATCCTTGCCGCACCTTCGAGAATGCATTCTGTGAAAATGCAGCCTGAAGAAGGGACATGCTTCGGAGTTTTTTTGTCGTCGAGTTCGCAGCGGCTGCTGTCACAACGCGGCCCCCAAAACTATGCCCTACGAGATGGATCTGCTGCACGTGACCTGACAATTCATCGATCAGCGGAGCGACTCCGCTTTTGCCGACGGTGCCTGCTCTCTGCTTCATTTCAAAGTAAGTGCTGAGATTCATCAAGTTTGTAACTCCGTTAGCGGCTTTTGAGAAAAATCCGCCAAGAGACTTTGCCCCTCCGGTTTGATTTGCCGGCGCAGTCTCTTCTGTCTGGGTTTCATTTGGATCGGATTGAGCTGCGGCGGACGCAGGAACGCTCTGTGAAGCATTCTTGAAAATGAATCCGGGTGGTCCCTCAAAGAAGATATCGGAATTGTCCTCGGAGCTTCGCTGATCCTGATGCTGATTGGCCGGATCGATGAGCTCACGGAGGATATTCACGAATTCCTCCTGGGACTTGGAATCATCTTCAAGGTTCGGGATGAGTGCCTGAAGCCTGGCGATTCGTTCATTGTCGCCCGGGTCGTCAAAAATCGGTGCGGTTCTGTTGATGGCCTCAAGCATCGCGGCTTCGGCTTGAGCTTGATCGGCGGCGGTCAATGATTTTGCGCCTCCGGGTGCCTTTCCGTATCCCGCAAGCTGCGTCATCAAGTCATCGAACTTTTTGGACTGCCATATCACGCCAACGATTGCGATTTTCCGAGCAGCAAGCGCGTGATCGCCAGCCGTAACATCGGCGAAATTGCTGAACAGTTTCGTGTAAAGATCTACCGCAGCGGCCTGGGTATTGTTCCAGCCGTGCGACACCACAATCAGGTCGCTCGTGCCGCTCGGAATGACCGGCGTATTCTGCCGGCCTCCGTTTTTATCGAAAACGACTTCTGAGTAAGGAATGCCTTTAATGTTGTTCATACTTGTTCTGCGCTAGAGGTGCTTCCCTCGACGTTGGTGTACCGTCTCGCATATAATGGTGATGTCGGTGGGTTAAAAATGGGACGCCGGCAAGGTACGAGGCGAGGCCACACCTCAGAACGTCGAGATGTGAGGATCTCACGGTCGCGTTGGGACCAGCGTCCATTGGGTGAAGCGGCCTCGCTAGAATCCTTGAAAAGCAAAACCACCGAATGATTAATGTGCGGATAAAAGAATAAACTTGACTCATCTGCAACCGGTTTTGCTTTTCAAGGATTCTAGCGTCCTGTTCCCCGAAAGAACATGAATTTTGTTGCCTTAAAGAAAACCCGTTCTTTCGAGCCGCTCCTTTGCGCGAAAAGGACTCAATGTGACGCACTAAGCAGGGCAGATAAGCTTGGCAGGGGCAGATCTCCGAACTGCCCGCGGAGAACGGCCGGACTATTCGACGTAACGCGAGAGATTTCCAGAATTGCTCGGCTTTGTGGGCGGGACCCTGAATAGATTTTGCCGAGCATCCTTAGCATGAACGCCAGGCGCCGTTCCGGAACCGGCTCGGCGTTCCAGCATTAGCAGGCGCGCAAAAAGACTTCTATCAGCTCCGATGCCCGCCAGCAACCGAAAGCTCCCTATCTGCTCGTTGGAATGGGATCCACGCACACTTGGTCGTCAAGAAGGTGCAATCTATATGCGTCTCAGGAAGTCGGCATTCGGGGATATCCCTGAAAGAGTAGATCGGGGTGCGTAGGCTGGACACCTCGGTTTAGCTTGCCAAAGGGAAAGTTGTTGTCGCAATTTTGATAACCGGCACTTTATCTCAACGGGAGCTTTCAGATATATCCCGTTGGATCCAAACAGAAACTGCGTGACGCCAGAGATGAGTTGGGTGCTGTGAATAAATCCAAGAACCATTTTTTTGCCAGGCTTTCTCATGAGTTGCGGACCTCCCTTGACACCTGTCCTGGCGACGCTGAGTGCTTGGGAGGGATCTTCCTTTGGCGGCGGGTTGCCTCCTTTGATTTAGCGTAATGAAACCGCAACGTGTTGAAATTGACGGGCGCGAATTGAGTCTGACCCATCTGGACAAGATTTTTTATCCGGAAACCGGGTTCACTAAAGGTCAGGTAATTGACTATTACGCAAGAATTGCCCCTGTACTTCTGCCACATCTCAAAGATCGGCCGGTGACGCTGAAGAGATATCCCGATGGGGTGAAGGGCGAATATTTCTACGAGAAGCGCGCGCCAAAATACAGACCTGCCTGGCTGAAGACTGCTGCGGTGGCTAGCAAGCGTGATCCGAGCGGGAAGATCAACTACTGTCTGATAAATGACCTTCCGAGCCTGATCTGGGCTGCCAACTTAGGAAATCTTGAACTTCATACCTTCCTGGCCAGGCATCAGAGCATTGAAAGACCTACCCAGATTGTTTTTGATCTCGACCCGGGACCTCCAGCTGACGTCAGGGATTGTGCGGAGATTGCTATCCGAATTAGGGAATTGCTTGGAAGGATCAAACTAACTTGCCTGATCAAATCGACCGGTTCGAAGGGACTCCAGGTTCATATTCCGCTGAATACTCCGACTTCCTATGAAGTTTCGAAGCCTTTCGCCAAGGCGGTTGCGGTAGCGATGCAGCAGGCCTATCCGGACCGCGTCGTTCATGACATGAAAAAAAACCTTCGGGAGGGCAAAGTCTTGATTGACTGGAGCCAGAATGATTCAAGCAAAACAACGGTAAACGTTTATTCGTTGCGAGCAAGAGAACAACCGTTCGTAGCTGCTCCCCTTCAGTGGGACGAAATCGGCCGTTGCGTCGATCAGGGAGATGCTAAAGGTCTCTTTCTGGAGGCGGGAGAGGTCCTCGCCCGGGTAAAGAAGGATGGGGACCTGTTCGCGGGGCTTGTGACCCAAAAACAGAAACTGCCGCGGTTTTGAATCGCCGATCTTCTTCCCGAGCGAACTGCATGGGCCAGGGAGAGATCACTGGAAGTTAGATGGTAGTTGCTCATAACAATCAGAAGGAATCTACAGTTTGGAAATCGTTCTCGTCCTCGACTCCTGGTCGTGGAAACCTTGAAAAAGAGCCACAATATGTCACATGCCGAAGAGAGGTAAGGGTTCAGTCTCAATCAGGGAGCTGCACGAGAAAACTGGTTGCGGATGCTGGGCATGGACGAGCTTTTCTTCGGGTCAGTGACTCGCAAAATGCGAGCCGTTTTTCGATGGAAATTCGCGAGTTGCGAGTCGGATCGCTGCATTGCCCTGCTGTTTTCCTTGTAAGTAGCTGATAATACGTATCTTTTGTCATTTTAGGTTTTGTGGCATGGGTCTCGCTTAAGAGCCTCGTGTTGCGATTCAACATTTAGAATGGACGGTGTAAGAGGAAATATGGACGATCCGCCGGGTCGGGAGGCGTTTCGGTCCTCCCTATCCGACTTTCCGAGAAAGACCTTTTCCCCTTGTCCGTATTTGACGGGATCGGCGTTATGAAGCGGCGAATCCTTCTCTGGCTCTGCCCAATCGTCATTCTTTTTCTCGGGGTCGGTTTGTACGCGGTCTTGCTGTTCAATCGACTCGGCGGTTCGATCGATGTGATTCTGCGGGAAAATTACGAGAGCGTGCTCGCGGGTCAGCAGATGAAAGAAAGCTCTGAACGAATGGATTCGGGGCTTTCATTTGCTGCGGCCGGAGAAGAGCGAAGAGGGCGCGATCTTTTCAACGAGAATGTTCCGGTTTTTCAAGAAAATCTTAAAAAAGAACTGAATAATATTACGCTCCCTGGGGAAGGGGAATTAGCCGATAAAATCCGGGAGGCCGAAAGTCGTTATCAGGCGCTGGCCCGAACCTTCTGGGACACGTCCGACCTGAATACCCGCCGTAAGACGTATTTCTCTGAGCTCTTGCCGCTGTTTACGGAGATCAAAAACAACGCCCAGGAAGTCATTCGCATGAACCAGGAAAACATGGTGCAGGCGGATAACCATGCCAAGTCCCTGAGCGCCCATTCCACCCGCGCCATGGTGCTTCTCCTGGTGTTTGGTGTCGCGTTGGCAGCCTCGCTCGGGTACGGATTGCAGCGAGCTATTCTTAAACCGATCCAGACGTTGACCACAGTCTCCAAAGAACTGGGCGAAGGGAAGCTGGATCAAGTGGTTCCTGTGGAGTCCCGCGATGAACTCGGTCAGCTCGCCGACGCATTTAATAAACTCGCAACAAGATTAAGAGCTTACCGTCAGGTCACGACGGACCAGTTATCGCAGGCCCGCCACATGACGGAGATCACTTTCTCGGCATTCCCCGATGCAATCCTGGCGCTCTCGTTGGATGGGAAAATCAATTTTGCCAATCCGGCGGCCGGCAAACTTATCCAAAAGCTTAACGGCGAGTACGGGCTCCCGCTCGCGATCGAGGAGGAGGTTGGAAAGGTCCTGAAAGGAGCCCCGGATAGTCTGCCGACAAGCTTTGAAAAGGCAATCCCGGTTCGGATTGACGATCATGAGGCCTTTCTGCTCCCCAGGGTCATCGGAATGCGTGACGAGTCGGGGAATATGTTCGGAGCAGCCCTGGTTTTGCAGGATGTCACCCGGTTCCGTCTGATGGACGAGCTCAAGACGAACCTGGTATCGACCGTCAGCCACGAGCTGAAAACTCCGCTGACGAGCATTCGCATGGGGCTTCATCTGTTGCTGGAGGAGAGAATCGGGCCGCTCAATCCGAAACAGCTCGAATTGCTGGT
>DATMQC010000185.1:0-12674 GCA_035567275.1 Chthoniobacterales bacterium
ATTTTCCGGCATTTTCTGCGCTCAGCTCAATAAGCCCGGGATCAGTGAGTTCAATGGAGGAGTCGCTGCCTTTGAAATCGAATCGGGTGATGAGTTCTTTCCGCGCCTGATTGATCGCGTTATCGACCTCTTGTTTATCTACCTCTGAGACTACATCGAACGACGGCATATCTCATCCAATAGCGAGACGGGATCTCATTGCAACAGCCGTCCATGTACAAACTTGGCTATTTGAAGGAGGTTTGGACGCCCGCGTGATCGTTTCGAGCGGACCTCGTCTGCGATCGCTCGGACCTGTTCGATGCGTTGGTCTTTCCAAATCCAGGCGTCCGGGTTACGTTCATGATAGTGATATCCAGCGGCTTCGCGGGCATCCGACAAACCGAGGATTCGCCGGCCCTTCGCGCTGCGCGCAATCCAAGCGCTCCGAATGAGTCCTTGAAAGTCCAAAACGAGGTGGGGCTCGAGGTGCGATATTTCGCTGCACCAGCGGACAAATTCTACGATTCCGCTCGCGCCTCGAAACCGACTTCTGGGAAATGGGATTACGGCTTTGAGATCGGCATTGTCTTGAAGGAGAGGCCTCCATTCGGAGTTAGCAATCCAGTAGAAATCGGCGTCGCGAAAAGTCGTTTTCAGGAAATGGACCGCCGGAAGGGTGTGAACAATATCACCAAGCGAGCTTGGCTTGATAACGAGCACCGACGAAGGCGTCATTTCCCGAAAGCAAGGCGATCAGCCAATCGGGGCGGGAGGCCCGAAGCAAGAATCTTCTCTTGCGCCTTGGGCAAATCATATCGAAGCCGTCGCAGTTGAACGCAACGCTTTTCGTCGTCGAACACAACATAGGCGGCCCTCCAATCTCCGTCTCTTGGCTGGCCAACACTTCCAACGTTGATGAAATATTTCTTTCCCTGATCCAAGATTAGACGATCGTACGAAAGCCCAACAACGGAACTGTCCTTAATGTAGGCCCTCGGCGAGTGGGTGTGCCCAAAAAAGCAGAGTTCTGTCGTTTGCCGCGAAAAGCTGGCTGCAGCATCGAGTTGGTTAAGCACGTAACTCCAGCCGTTCGGATCCTCCAACGTGGCATGGACAATCGTAAATCCACTGATCTCCAATGTCAGTGGCAATGTTGCCAGCCACTTTTTCTCTTCCTCGTTCAGCTGATCACGAGTCCACTGAATAGCTGCTTCGGCCAAAGGGTTGAAACTTTCCAGCGAGCTTTCAGATGCCGCATAATCGTCGTGATTCCCTTTCACAACAGGACAGCTTAACAACCGAACTCGCTCCAGGCACTCACGGGGATTGGCGTTATAACCGACAACGTCGCCGAGGCAGATATAAGCTTCGCAGCTCTGGTCATGAGCGTCAGCGAGCACAACCTCAAACGCCTCAAGATTGGCGTGAACGTCGCCGAATATCGCAAAACGCATCGTGCACCGCAGTATGGGTCGGAACATGACAACAGTCTACGGTTTTGTGTCTGGACTTTCGGATTTACGCTTCAAGGCTACCCATAAATTCACGTTCTCGTTGCTCTTCAATGGGTGATTTCGAATCCTTTCGTCCCGGCCTTCACTTGTACATCTCGAGAAACAAACCTCGTGATGTGGCGCCGCAGATGGCTATCGAGAATGGCTGCTAGAAAGTCTTCCACTTCGGAGGCTTCACCCTGAACTTCCAACTCGACTCGACCGTCAATAAGGTTTTTCACCCATCCGACCACTTCATATCCGGTGGCAAGGCTTCTGACGGAGTAACGAAAACCAACGCCTTGAACTCGGCCTTCGTAGCAGACGCGTTTTGCAACCATGACTCAACCTGCCGGAGTCTCCCTGATAGCCATGCAGGACGTCACCATGCAGTTACGGGCTCATGCGAATGCGCCATGAACCCGCAAGCAAACAATCGACGAACCATGACGATCACCGCTTCCAGTTGAGCGCGCCTTTTTTCAGCGCATAAACGAATCCAACCATCAGGATCGCAACGAAACTGAGCATGCTGCCGAAGATGGTCCACCCAAATTTCTCGATGTAATCCCTATAGGCGATAGCCCAGGGGTACATGAAGACGATTTCGATATCAAAGAGGATGAACAACATCGCGACCAGGTAAAACTTCACACTGAAGCGTGGCTGCGCCTCCCCTACGGGCAGCATTCCGCATTCGTAGGCTGAATCCTTGATAGCGTTGCGTTTACCGACGCGACCTACCAGCACGCTGACGAGCAGACCGACGGCAGCGAAACCGATCGCAACGATCACTTGCAACAGGATTGGGAGATAATCCTGCAACATATGAGGATCTCTCTTAAGACTTGGATGCTACAGCAGGCGTCTGAGCGGTGTTTTGGGCAGCCATTGCTGCCAGCGCCGATGAGTCACCTTTATACGACTTCCCATTCTTCTTTACGACGCCTCGAGCCACCAGGTTCTGAAGTTTCTCGTAAGCCCTCAAACGCAGCATTTCTTCGCCGCCACTAGCCGCATTACGTTGACGAAGATTTTCATGCACGATCTCGAACAGCTGTTTGAACTCAAAGGATTTTCTTTGTGAAAGAACAGCAACGAGTTCTTCAGTGACTAGGTCAGGCAGGCGACGTGAAAAGGCGTTTTTCTTCTGTATGGCCATAGAGGGACGAATATAGCACACAAAGTTGCAAATACGAACGGAAATCGCCCGACCCCGTTTCGAAAGCGGGAAACCGATGCAGCGCCTCGCCCAACCGGCGCTGCTCCTAACGCGCGCCAATCACCCTTACAGCTCGCCGGCGTGAGCTGAGGCCTCGTTAGTGTCCTGTCCCCAAAATACATGTTATTTCGGGGACAGGACACTAGCTATGATTTCGCGAATTCCTTCCCTGAATGTGGGATAACGCGGTTGCCAACCGAGGGCGCGCAACTTCTGATTACTCACCCTTTTGTTTGTCCAGCCTCTTTTGCGACTCAGATCGCGAGGACCGTACGCAGGCAGCGGCTTTTTCAATTGCTCGCAGACCCAAAGAAACCAATCACGCTGGAGTACCGGCTCATTATCCACGACATTGAAGATTCCCGGTTGGTCGTTCTCGGCCAGAAATCGAAGCGCGATTACGGCATCGATCTGGTGGACCATATTCATCACTCGTTCTCCCTCGCCCTCGATCACGGCTTCACCGGTTAACAGTTTCTGTAGGGGAACACAGCGGCCGGGACCGTAGAGCCCTGCCAACCGGGCCACCGAACCACCCGAACCAAGCACGAGATCTTCCGTTCTTCGAAGTACCTTGGCAGTTTCTGTTGAAGGTTCAGCGGCCGAATCCTCATCGACCCGGGACCCGTCCGTTTGAGCGTAGACCGATGTCGAACCCGCAAGAAGGAAAAGTCCGGGCTGAAAATGGTCTAACAGGTTCTGCGTCCCAAGGAGATAGACTGCTTCGTAGGCGGAAGCACCTCCGCGACCGGAACTGGCGCAATGAACGACAACATCGAAATGGATTGAGGCCAAATGCGGGAAACTTGCTCTGTCCGCAATGTTTATCGCAGCGATGCGGAACGGCTCGTGCCGAAGATTTGAGGCCGTCGATTCCGATGCGGTCATTGCATAGGTCTGCCATCCGGCGGATGCGAAGCTTCGCGCCAGAGGCAGGCCAATGAATCCGCATCCGGCGATGAGAATCGATTTTGGCATGGTACAGGGTAGCGATTCGTCGCGGGGAAGCGAGATTGATGTGACCCATTGAGACCGGAAAAATGGACTGGACAGCCAAACGGCAAGGCACAACTTTTCCGGGCGATTGAGCGCTCTTGAAACACCTTATTGAACAGTTAAAGGATCGCATCGACCTCGGATTCGCAGAGGTCCGGGAAGCTTCGTTTCTTCTGGCCGATCCTGCTGTACCGGATGCGGACAAGGCTGATTTTCTCGTTGCTCTCCGAGCGAAAGGAGAATCGGGCGAAGAGCTGGGGTACTTTGCGCGATCGTTTCTCGAACTGGCGGTGCGGCCAGACGTCGGTCTGGAAGGCAGACCGTGCGCAGACGTTGTTGGTACGGGTGGGGATCGGCTTGAGCTGATTAACGTTTCCACAACCTGTATCTTCGTGCTGGCGGCAGCCGGTGTGGTGGTGGTTAAGCATGGAAACCGAGGAATTAGCTCAAAAGCCGGGGCGGCCGATGTTCTTGAGGCCCTTGGAATTCCTGTGACCTGCGATCCGGCTCAGATGTGCGATTGTATTCATCAAACGGGTGTCGGGTTTCTTTTTGCGCCCTCGTATCACCCTGCCTTTCGGGTGGTCGCACCGGTCCGCAGGAAATTGGCCGAACAGGGTATATCAACTGTGTTCAATCTGCTTGGGCCGCTTCTGAATCCTATCCAGCCGGCAGCTCAACTGACGGGCGTGTTTTCACCGATTATCCTTGAGAAGTATGGCGTCGCTCTGCGCGAGTTGGGTAGAAAGCGAGCGTGGGTTGTTCATGGTCGAGCAACGCCGGGGGCGGGAATGGATGAAGTATCCTTGCTAGGCGAAACCGCCGTGTGCGAAGTCAGTGGAGCGTCGCTGAATACTTTTTTCTTGTTTCCGGATCGACTTGGATTTCGAAACCCTGCCCTTCACGAGCTGCGGGGTGGAAGTGCATCTTTAAATGCCGGCATTCTAACCGATATCCTTGCTAATCGCGATCGGAGTGCCAAGCGTGATTTGATTGTGATTAACGCAGCCGCCACGCTCGTTGTTACTGGAGTCGTAGAGCGCATGGAGGCAGGGATAAAGCTGGCGAACGAGATCCTGGATTCGGGTCTGGCCTACGAAAAACTCTGCGAGTTCCAACGCTTTTTCGCGCGGGGAGCTTGATTTTTAATAAAACAGGGTCCGTCATGGCCACCAGGAATGGACGCTATCGCTGGCCGATCCCCCTGGAGGGCGCCCGCTCCGTCGGCGCCGTGAAATCGTGTTGAGGTCGGCTGCCGGCGGCTGCGAGAGGGGACCTCAGGCCTCCAGTAACCGGTGGCGGAACCGCCTGAGAAAAGGCCGGAACGGCCCTCTGGTTCAACGCGGGAGATGATCAAGGCAATATTCTTCGCCGTCGCTTGCGACTCGGAACTCCAACTCGGGATTATCCTTCTCCGTCCGCTTGCATACTGTGCATCGGTGCAATGTCTCCTCTCCCGGCGACTTCGACTCGAATTTTCGACGGCGACCGCCTGTCTCGCTACGAGTTTGTAGGTTGGTGAACATCGCCGGCGCGAAAAAAATGAAGTAATTCAGGAAGGAGACAAGAATCGCTGCTTTGGTCGCCAATGATCCCAGGAGCAACTCCAGCAGAAGGGGTGCAAGACTCAACAACGCCAGCCATTTTACCTTCAACGGAAGGAAAAAGAGAACGTAAATCTGGATGTCTGGATAGATGGTGGCGAATGCGAAGAAGAGGGAAAGATTTAACAAAAAGGCGAACAAGGCGCCTCCGCCAAAGAAAAATGCGGCAATTGTGACGCCAACCATCCCCAGAAGGTAGTAGAGCGTTACGCGAAACGGTCCCCAGGCGTGTTCAAGCGCATCCCCCATCCAGACCAGAAACCAGAGGTAAACAAACAGAAAGAGCGGTTGCAACGCTGGGTTGCCATTTCGCAAAAGCATCTCCGGCACGAAAATATAGGAAACCAACCGCCAAACTTCCCCATGCAGGATTCGCTCCGGAATCAAGAGGAGCGCGAAAACGTACGTGGGTTGAAAGAAATGCAGGAGATACACAAGGCCGTTCAACAGGGCGATCATCTGCATCAGTCGCGGCACACCTAGAAACCCAATGCGCGCTTCCAGCCAACTAATCCAAGACATAAGAAATTTTCCGCTGCGGCATATAACCCTCGATCAGGCAGAGATCGCCCGTATCGGAGCGCTGGTTGCCAATGAGCCTTTCCCTACTTTTCTACCTTCGCCCTGTAATCCGACGAACTCAAGAGAGAGGCGATTTCGTCGGAATTCGCGAGCTTGATCCTGAACAGCCAGCCCGAACCGTATGGATCCTTGTTTACCGACTGAGGGCTGGTTTCAAGAGCAGAATTAACCTCGGTGATTTCGCCGCCCACCGGCGCCAGGATGTCGCTCACCGTTTTGACCGATTCAACTACTCCTACAGTCTCGCCCTGTTGAAATGATGTTCCCGCTTCAGGAAGCTCTAGAAACACAATATCGCCAAGCGAATCTTGAGCGAAATCCGTAATTCCAACCGTGCCGATCTCGCCATCGGACCGGACCCATTCATGGCTTTCGGTGTACTTGAGATCGTCAGGAACTTGCATGCTTTCTCTATAGCGGTTTTTTTTCGCGAGTCGCGGGAAATCTTAGCTGTTAAGAAACGAACGACGGCGGTTCAGATGGATTTCTTGTATAGCGGCTTTTTCTCGACGTTGGCGGCATATTTTCGCCCGCGAATTTCGATTTCCAGCTTCTGTCCCGGCCGCGCAAACTCCGCATCCAGGTATCCCAAGCCGATTCCAACGCCGAGTGTCGGCGATTGGGTACCGCTGGTGAGTTCGCCAATCCGTTCTCCGGCGGCAAACAGGGGGTAGTGCGGTCGGAACGGGGGCGATTTCTCGGTGGCTTTTAGGGCGCTAAGCCGTTGCCTGACACCCGCTTTTTTTTGTGCGCAAAGCGCTTCCCGTCCGATGAATTCACCTTTTTTCAGGTCAACAAAAGAGGCGAGCCCTGCTTCCAAAGGTGTTCGGTCTGGTGAAAGATCGGAGCCGTTCAAAGGATAACAAACTTCGATCCGCAGGGTGTCTCGAGAGCCCAGCCCGCACGGTCTGACGCCCAGCTGCTTGCCAAGGTCCAACAGTCTATTCCAGATGAACGGCGCGAGGCCCCCTGGAAAGAATAGCTCAAACCCATCTTCACCTGTGTAGCCCGTACGGGCGATCATTGTTGAACACTCCGCGATTTTCAGATCGCGAATATGATTGCGAGGCGGTAACTCCCCAAAGTCGGCCATCAATTCCGCGGAGCGCGGTCCCTGGATTGCTATTGCGGCGAAAAGCGAGCTGCAATTCAGCACACTGACACCTCCGGAAAGAGACTTCTGCATCGACACGAAGTCCTCCTCGATCTTGGCTGCATTTACGACCAGGGAAAATTGGTCGTCATGCCGGCGGTAAACGATAAGGTCGTCAATCACACCTCCCCGATCGTTTAGCAGAAAGGTGTATTGCCCTTGCCCAATTGCGAGACGATCGACGTTGTTACTCAATATTCTGTTCAGCCAGCCGTTCGCGGCCGGTCCGGACACCTCGATCTGGCCCATGTGCGAGATGTCAAATATTCCGACCTGATTTCGGACTGCGTGGTGCTCGTCGACAATACTCGAATAGTAGACGGGCATGTTCCAACCGCCAAACTCGGTCATCTTCGCGCCGAGCTTTTCATGTTCGTGGAAGAGCGGAGTCTGTTTCAAAACTGGTTCATCGCTCACGCGCCAAGATATGAACGAATTCCCATGGAGGCAACCAGTGCTTGGTGGTCGCCATCCCGTTGGCGACTTGTATTTCCAGCCCCGGTACTACATGTTCCGCGATGTCGAATAGCGAAGTTTCGGGGAGCGGAAAATGCACAGCCTTCCCCTCTTTTGTCGAGCGTCATGTAGGCCCAAGTCTCGAGGATATTCGCGTGATGCTTGGGCAAATCAGGCACGACTCACTCGAATTCCTTATCGATGCTACGATCCCGGAAAAACTCAGGTTCCGAAAAGCGCTGGCTTTGCCTGAAGCCGAAACGGAGTTTGAAGTGCTAAGGAAACTTCGCGCGATCTCTCTTAAAAATCGCGTGGCCAAATCCTATATCGGCCTTGGCTATCACGCATGCATTACGCCGCCTGCCATCCAACGGCATATCCTGGAGAATGCCGGTTGGTATACGGCATATACGCCTTACCAGGCAGAAATTGCGCAAGGACGTCTGGAAGCCCTCGTGAACTTCCAAACGATGGTAACAGACCTTACCGGGCTCGAGATTGCAAACGCGTCGCTGCTGGACGAGGGAACGGCGGCTGCAGAATCGATGGCGATGTGCTTTTCTCTCCGGAAGCAACCTTCGGCTCGGACATTTTTTGTGTCCAATACCTGTCATCCGCAAACCATAGCCGTAGTGGAAACCCGCGCGAAACCTCTCGGGATCGATGTAGTTGTTGGCGATCACGACTCCTGGGACTTCGACGCCCCGCTCTTCGGTGCTTTGGTTCAATATCCTGCGACAGACGGGAAGATTTTTGACTATGCCGCTTTCGTGGATCGGCTCCATGAACGTCAGGCATTAGCCGTGGTCGCAACGGATCTCCTGAGTCTTACTTTGCTCGTCTCGCCGGGGGAATTTGGAGCGGATATTTGCGTCGGAACCAGTCAGCGCTTCGGAGTTCCGCTTGGCTTTGGCGGGCCGCATGCTGCATTTTTTTCGACGCGCAACGAATATAGGCGCCATATGCCTGGGCGACTTGTGGGGATCTCCAGGGATCCTGCCGGCCGCCCCGGATATCGGCTTTCCTTGCAAACCAGAGAGCAACACATCAGGCGCGATAAGGCTACAAGCAATATTTGCACCGCCCAGGTGCTGCTGGCGGTTATTGCTGCGACTTACGCCGTCTATCACGGTCCGCGCCGCTTGAGACAAATTGCCGAGCGGATTCACTCCCAGACCGAGATATTGGCGGCCGCTTTAAAGCGATTTGGATTTGAAGTAAGCGACGGTCCCCGTTTTGATACACTGCGTGTCAATCTTGGCGATCGGCGTGCCGCGATACTGGCGAAGGCGGATGCCGGGTCGGTCAATGTGCGATCGTATCCGGATGGATCGATTGGGCTGGCTCTTGATGAGACGGTTTCGGACCAGGATCTATTGACTCTGATCGGATTATTTGGTGATCCCCGTTCCCTATCCGCCGAGGAAGTCGGCGCGGCTCGCAATTCAACCATTCCCGAGAAATTTGTCCGCCGTTCGGCTTATCTGACCCACCCGGTCTTCAACTCGTATCATACCGAAACGGAATTGTCGCGTTATCTGCATCGACTGGTGTCCAGAGATCTGTCGTTAACGACTTCGATGATCCCACTCGGCTCATGTACGATGAAATTGAATGCTGCGGCTGAAATGCTGCCGATTACCTGGCCTGAATTCAGTCAGATTCATCCTTTTGCTCCGAAAACTCAAATCGCGGGATATCTCCAATTGATCGCAGAACTGGAGGCCGATCTGGCCGAAATCACCGGATTCGACGCAGTTACTATCCAGCCAAACGCCGGATCGCAAGGGGAATACGCCGGGCTGCTGGCGATCCGTGAATATTTCAAGCATCGGGGCGAAAGCCATCGAGACGTTTGCCTGATTCCAACCTCCGCGCACGGCACGAATCCAGCCTCCGCGGCGATGGCCGGCCTCAAAGTCGTTCCGATTCAATGTGACGCCAAGGGGAATATCGATATTGCGGATCTCCGGAGCAAAGCGGAACGGCATACGGCATCACTCGCCGCGCTGATGGTGACGTACCCGTCGACCCATGGCGTGTTCGAGGAGGATATCTCGGAGATCTGCGACGTTGTTCACGGCCACGGAGGACAGGTCTTTATGGACGGCGCGAATTTGAACGCGCTGGTGGGACTCTGCCGGCCCGGCGATTTTGGCGCAGACGTTTGCCACCTCAATTTGCATAAGACCTTCTGTATCCCGCATGGAGGAGGCGGTCCCGGTGTCGGACCCATAGGTGTGAAGGCACATCTCGCCGGGTACCTGCCCTCGCATCCGCTTGTCGACCTTGGCCGAAAGTCAGGTATCGGCCCGATCTCGGCTGCACCCTACGGAAGTGCGGGAATCCTGGCCATCTCGTGGGCGTATCTTCGTCTGATGGGTCCGGAAGGCTTGAGTTACGCGACACGCGTTGCGATTGTCAACGCCAACTATATAGCGAGTCGGCTGGCGCCCTATTTTCCTGTTCTTTATAGCGGACTCAAGGGTCTGGTTGCGCACGAGTGCATTATTGATCTGCGGCAATTCAAGAAATCGGCTGGTATCGAGGTTGAAGATGTTGCAAAACGACTTATCGATTACGGATTTCACGCTCCGACTATGTCCTGGCCTGTTCCGGGAACAATGATGATCGAGCCGACCGAGAGTGAATCCAAAGGGGAATTGGACCGCTTTTGCGATGCCATGATATCCATTCACGGTGAGATCCGCGCGATCGAGACCGGGGAGGCAGACAGAGAGGATAACGCGCTTAAGTGCGCGCCTCATACCGCGCAGGATCTGCTGGTTGAGAACTGGGAGCACGGCTATGGCCGCGAATCAGCGGCCTATCCAGCGCCCTGGACCAGGGAACACAAGTTCTGGCCGGTCGTCGGCCGCATCGATAACGCCTACGGGGACAGAAACTTCTTCTGCAGCTGTTTGCCGGCCGAAGATATGGCGTCCTCTAAAACGTGAGCGTACAGATGCAAGTGAATAAGAGCTGTGAGATCCGCAAGTGTGAATCCTTGCGGGTATTCGATAAATGAAAATTGTCGACCGATATTTGAGTGGCCAGATCCTCGGCACGGTAGTCTGGGCTGTCAGTCTGCTCACGATGATTCTTGTTCTAGGCAACGTATTGCGTGATCTGCTCAGCTTGCTGATCAGCCATCAGGTGCCGGTTACCTATATCGTCACCTTTATCGCGTATCTGTTGCCGTTTTCACTTACCTACTCGATTCCCTGGGGCGTTCTCGTGGCGGTCCTGCTTGTTTTCGGAAAATTGTCTTCGGATAATGAGCTCGTCGCTCTCCGCGCTAATGGGATGGGGATGCCGAGAATCTGTTTTGCGGTCTTCGTCATCGCGGTTGGATTCCTCGGAATCTGTCTCTGGATCAATCTTTATGTGGCTCCGATTGCGGAGGTTAAACTGCGCTCCGCCGCTTTCGATCTGGCATCGAACGATCCTCTGGCGCTCTTTGGAAGCGATGAGGTCATCGATCAGTTTCCGAATCGGAAGATATACGTTGGAAAGAAAGAAGGTTCGACGCTGCACGATCTGCATATCTTTGAGATGAATGCCGAAAATCTCCCGATGCGGGTGATTTACGCTCGGAGGGGAACGCTCGAAGTTGACAAAAAGAACGAGCAGATCTTGCTGCATGTCTACGATGCCCGGTACGAAGAACGCGATGCCGCAGCCCCGGACGATTTGAAGAAGATGCGTCATGGCATCACAATGCGCGAAGGAGTGCTCCCGATCTTGTTGCAGGAACTTCTCCGGAAGGCTCGGAGCAATCAGCGCGCAAATGAGATGACCTTGGGCCAGTTGCGGGAGGCATTGCAAAAAACCAAGGATGCTGAGGACGAAGCCGCCTTCAGAACGGAGGTCAGCAAGCGATTCTCCAATGCGATGGCCGTCTTTACGTTCGTCCTTGTGGGAATTCCCCTGGCTGTCACCGCCCAGCGAAAAGAGACTTCGGTTGGGATTGCGCTTAGCCTAGTCGTGGCCTTCTCGTATTTCATCATCATTGTGTTAACCGACAACGTGAAGCATAAGCCCGATCTACATCCTGAAATGCTCATCTGGTTCCCCAACCTGCTTTACCTGACTCTTGGAGGAACCCTCTTTGTCCGCTTGGCGCGCAGATAGGTGGCGTGTCATTGCGAGTTGCATTGGTCAGCGTTAGCAGGCAGTTTTCACGCCCGAGCTGCCCAGGCGCTCGTGTGCGAAATCGAGTTCGACTGGACGGAGACGGCCTGCAAGTCTATTATTCTCAAACGTCTATGCCTTTTGAGCGCACACAGTGCATTATGCACCAGATTGCTCCGCGGACCTTACCGGCGCAGCGTCAAGGCGCTCCCGGCTTTGTTGCGTTCAGGGAAAAATTCAATAAGAATCCGGATGCCCTGTTTCAGGAAGCTCTGACGTATTTAAAGGAGGGCGGTTTTCGGGTTACTAAGCCGCGCGAGGTTATCGTACGCGCCGCAATTTCGTTCACCGAGCCTTTTCACGCGGAAGATCTCTTAACCAAAGCGCGCGAAGTCGATCGGCTGATTTCCTTGGCGACCATCTACCGCACGTTGCCAATGATGCTCGACAGTCATCTCATCCGTGAGGTCGAGCTGAATCGGGAGCATCGTTACTATGAGGTTAACCGTGAACAGTCTCCGGCTGCTTTCCATATCGTGTGCGCGGATTGCCGGCAGGTTATCCAGGTTCAGGATGAATGTATCACTTTGCGCGAGCGCTTCTTGGCGAATAACATGGGGTTCAGCCCGCTGAAGCTCACAGTTCGTATTGAGGCGACTTGCCTCGATTTGCGCGAAAAAGGAAGGTGCCAGCGCCGCGATCGTGCGGTGGACAGCCCTACTGCTGCAAGAGCGGCGGTCACGAATCCGTCTTAGCCTGACCTTCTAGAAGGTCACGCACATCGCAAGCTGCGACGAGTTCTGAATCACGGATTCGTTCAATTCAGGGAAGGACGGCCTCTGGGCCGTCTCCATTTTTCACCCGTTAAGCGGGCCAAAAATGATTAGTCGGACGGCGCGGAGACCGTCCCGCCGGGGTTAGTCTCGCCTCAACTTCGTTAGCAGGCGAAGGACTTCGATATAGAGCCAAACGAGCGTTACGGTCAACCCAAATGCCGCATACCACTCCATCCATTGCGGCGCACCATACGCGACCCCATTTTCGATGAAGTC
>DATMQC010000186.1:0-8749 GCA_035567275.1 Chthoniobacterales bacterium
TTGAGAGGCTATCGCAGGATTTGCACCGGGGGCGGAGACCCCGCTTTCAGACCGTAAATCCGGAGGCTTCTGCTCCAATCCAGCCTTCCCAGGGGCATCTTTGGGGCGCTCAATCTCGCCATTCTTTGCGCCGGGGAATCTCACGCCTACAACGCGGGGCACGTTCAGAGCGAGGTATGAGAATAGCGGCACCCCAACGAGGACGATTAACAGTAGAATAGCTACAACCGCCGGCGGCACGCGGAACCCTTTGGGCGTGATTCTGCGCGCCTCGGACGAGCGCTTCGGCTGAGGTTGTGAGGTCAGATACTGATAGGCATTAAGAGAAATTGCTCGCTCAACCTGGAAACGATCCAACTCCTCCTGAATGTTGATTTCCAGAAACTTGGCGTACTTTGCCAAAAAGCTCTTGGCGTATGTCAAATTGGGAAAAAGAGTGTACTCATCCGCCTCAAGATCGATGATCCGCTCGGGCCGAATCTTTGTGGTCTCGGCTACGTCCTCGATCTCAAGTTTCCTTGCTAATCGTGCTTGCTGCAATCTCCGTCCGACCGATTCCGCCATCTTCTAACCACCTGGTTGAGACCTAACTCCGGCGACTTATTCGGGGAAAACATTTTCACTTTTACTTACTGTTGCACGAGAGCGTCCAAGTCCACTAAAATTTCTCTTGGTTTCGCACCATCGCCGGGCCCCAAAATGCCCCGGCGCTCCAGGATGTCAACTACTCGAGCGGCACGCGTGTATCCGAGCCGCAATCGCCGCTGAAGCATCGATGTTGAGGCGCGCTTTTCCTGCCGGATGATCTCGAGACATTTTTCCACAAGCATCTCATCCTCTTCGCTTACTTCCTCTTCGGCCGGCGTAGACGCGTCCAGTTGGCTCTCGATCGCAGGATCAAAGGCCGGTGCCCCCTGTTCGGAAACAAACCCAACCAGGCGATGGATTTCCTCATCCGTAACGAGGACGCCCTGGGACCGTATGAGTCGCGAAGTTCCCGGCGGCCGATAGAACATATCCCCCTGGCCCACAAGACGTTCAGCACCATTTTCGTCAAGGATCACCCGGCTGTCGAGCGCAGAGGCAACCTGAAAGGCGATCCGTGTGGGAATATTGGCCTTTATCACACCGGTCACAACGTCCGCTCGAGGCGTCTGCGTCGCCACAATCATGTGGATTCCTGCCGCGCGTGCCATCTGTGTTATTCTCGCAATTGCGCTCTCAACATCGGCAGGAGCGGTTTGCATCAAATCCGCCAATTCGTCGATGATGACCACAATGTAGGGCAACCGCGGGGGAACAACGAGCTCATCCTCTCGCGGCACCCTGACTTGATGCGCCTCAGATTCCGGCTCTTCGGCGTCCGCTCCTTCCGATTCATTCCCGACCGTGGCCGGATCGAGTTCCTGCTGCGACTTCGGCATCGGGCGTGCGTTGAAGCCGGTCACGTTGCGGACACCGACTTTGGCGAAAATCTTATATCGGTTTTCCATCTCGTTCACCACCCATCGCAGGGCGAGCAGCACCTTCTTGGGATCCGTGACAACCGGCAACACAAGATGCGGAAGCGCGTTATACATCTGCATCTCAACGACCTTTGGATCGATCATCACAAACCGCAGATCCTCAGGGCCAAAGCGAAAGAGGATGCTTGCGATAATCGCATTGATGCAAACGCTTTTACCGCTGCCAGTCGTCCCCGCAACCAGGGCATGCGGCATTTGCGCCAAATCGCCAAGTATGATTTTTCCGTAAACGTCCTTTCCAAGAACGATCGGAATGCGATGTTTTGTGTGGGCAAAGTCGTCGGATTCCAGAATTTCACGAAGCGTTACCTTCACTTTCTTTGAATTGGCTATCTCGATGCCGACAGTGTCTTTGCCAGGTATGGGGGCAAGTATGTTGATCCTCTCAGCCCTCGTGGCGCGAGCCAGGTCACGCTCGAGGCTGGAGATTTTGTCGACTCGGACTCCGCGGGCCGGATAAACCTCAAATCGGGTGATCGTCGGCCCCCTGGTGATATCGCCCGGACTCGCATCAATGTTAAATTGTTTCAGCGTGTCGATCAATACATGCTGAATCTGTTTCAGTTCGGCCGGATCGGCCGCCTTTCTGCCCTCAAGATCAATCGGCTCCAGGAGTTCTACGGTCGGGAGCTCATAGTTCTCGATCGGTTTTCCGACAATCGGTGTTACGTCTTCCTTATCCTGCCCGCGTCCTCTTTCCGCCAGTGCCGGCTTCGACTTCTTCGGCACCGCGGCCGAAGCGTCAATAATCTGGGGCTCCGGACGAAAGACAGGCTCGCCCTCATTTTCCTCCGGCAAAAACCCTTTCTTCTTAAGTTCCTTCTCGTGCTTGCGAATTTCTCGCTCGATTTTCTTTTGATTGGCTTCCAGGCGCTCTCGTTCATTCGCGGCTTGTAGCCGTCTGCGCTCATGTCCCTCGAGTGTCTTGCGCCAAAAATCCTTCAGACCCTGGGTCGCTTGTTTCATTGCGTGGATCGGACGGATGCCTGTGAGCCAGATCAGGCTCACGATGTAAACCACTGCAAGAGCAATCATCGAACCAATCTGGCCAAGCAGGTTCAACAAGAGCATCCCAAACCAGTAGCCTGTCCATCCCCCGGGCCCCATGATGTTGAAATCATGTCTCCATGTCTTGAGAGCCCAGATCTGCAAATTAATGAGAGAAGCGCCACTAATAATGAAAAGCGCTGCCCAAGGAAGCCTTCGGATAATTCGAAAGCTTGGCAAGAATAGTTTCGAGCCGCCAAATCCGAGAAATATAGTAGCCACAAGATAGGACGCCGCCCCTAGCGTCAGGTACAAAAAGCCCGCAACGATCGCTCCTGTCGGCCCGATAAAATTTTGAGCGGGATTGTTTGGCGGGCTTATCGAACTGAACCAGACCCACGCGGGAACATCTTTAGGCGTGTAGGAGATCAGTGCCAGGAACAAGACAGTCCCTGTCCCGATCAAGACAAGCCCGATAACTTCGTTCCATGCGTTATGCTTTCGCGACTGCCCCATAACTGCCCCCAGTTTAGTTCTAACTTTGGTGCTTTCAATGCAGAACCGCGCTAATTGCTGCTTGCAGTCGAACACTCGCGACTAAACGTTATCGCCATGATTGAAGTATGGACCCCGATTGCCTGACGTTTGTACCGCTGTATATGGAACGCGTTTGGGGCGGGAGAAAATTGGCGGCTCTTTTCGGCCGGCATTTGCCTGTCACAAATCCTATAGGCGAATCCTGGGAGCTCGTGGACCGCGCCGACGCGCAAAGCATTGTATCCGAAGGGAGACTCAAAGGAAAAGCTCTTCATGAGCTTTGGCTGAACCACCGAAGCCAGATCTTTGGTGAAGGGTACGACTACGAACGCTTTCCTTTGCTCATAAAGATTCTGGATGCCTCGGACGCGTTATCGGTTCAGGTCCATCCTCCGATTCATCGAATGATCGAACTCCTCGATGAACCAAAAACCGAGTTGTGGTACTTCGTCGACACTGACGAGGGTGCGAGCGTCTACGTCGGCCTCAAACACGGCACCGCGAGGGCAGATTTTCAATCCGCCCTGGCAAACGGGACCGTGGAGCGTTTGTTGCACCGCCTCCCGACGCGGCCCGGCAGCTTCATGTTCCTGCCGGGCGGCCGTCTGCACGCCATCGGTGCTGGAAACGTGCTTTTTGAGGTTCAACAAAACAGTGATACCACCTATCGAGTATTTGACTGGAATCGGCTCGGACTCGACGGAAAGCCCCGAGCCCTTCACGTTGAGCAATCATTGCGATGCATCGATTTCAACGATTTTGAGCCGGCGCTCGGCGAAGGCATCGATGAGAGACTTGTCTCACACGATTGCCTAATCGTCGATCGCTGGGTTCTTGATCAACCGCGACCAGCCAACGTACTGCCTAAATTCTCCGTCTTCCAAGTGATCCAGGGGACTGTTTCGTTCGGCGATGGACGCGAATTCCGCTTCGGAGACTTGTTTGTCGTACCGGCGCGCTCTCACCGGAGTTTGATTGCATCCAAAAACGATATTGCGATCGTTCTGCGCACGACCCTGTAGCCGCTTATCCCGCGTCTGTTGCCCACCTGAAATTCTGTGCGATAAATCGAGGACTTGTCCGGGAGACCGCCACGACTGATTGACCATGCAAAAAAATCCAACTAGGCTTTGTTCGTGAAAGTTTTCACAAAATCGGCTCTGCACAACCTCGGCGCAATCAAGTTGCAACGCGCCATCGAGCTGATTAACCCGCACCTTTATGCCGTTGAAGAGAGGATTCGCGAACAGGCAAGAATATTTGATCCGGCGATCGAAGGTTATATTGCCTATGCCTGCGGGAGTAGCGGCAAACGATTGCGTCCGGCGCTAGCACTTCTGTCGGGCGGTGCGGCCGGAACTATCTGCCCAAGTCACGTCGATCTGGCCGTCATCGTAGAACTGATTCATTTGGCAACTCTGGTACACGACGACATCATGGATAGTGCCGACATCCGCCGCGAACAGCCGACGGTCAATGCAAAATGGGGTAATACTTTGGCGGTTTTATTGGGAGATTGTCTCTTTGCGCACGCACTCAAGCTGGCAGCCGCGTTTCCAAATAGCGAAATCTGCCGCCGGATCGCCCAGGCCGCTACCGATGTTTGCTCGGGCGAAATCATTCAGACTCAACGCAGATATGATCTGAATTTAAAAATCACCGAATATTTCCAATTTATCGAGATGAAGACAGCCGCTCTTTTCGCTTTGGCAGCGGAACTAGGCGCGTTCATCAGCGAGGCAAGTCCGGAGATTATCACCGCACTGCGAACTTATGGTCTGCGACTCGGAACTGCTTATCAGATCTATGACGATTGCCTCGATATCGTAGGTAACGCGGAAAGAGCGGGCAAAACTCTGGGTTCGGATCTGCGCAAAGGAAAACTCACTTTGCCTGTGCTCTACCTTCTTCAAATGGTGGACCGCGAAGAGCATCACCGTTTCAGCGAAGTTCTGCTTCGCAGCAATCCGGACGAACTTAATACTCTTGGGACGGAAGTCGTCCGGCGCGGTGCGCTTCGGATGGCAGTCGACACGACCAAACATCTCGTGGACGAGGCCAAAACCGAGCTCCAAAAGGCACCTGTGAACAAGTATTCGCTCGCTCTTCAGGATATCGGCGATTTCATTTTAAATATCGTTGACCAATTCGCGGCGGCTGCCTAACACTCTCTACGCATGTTGCGTAGTCCCACGGTTCACGAGTTACCGAACCAGGATAAACCGCGCGAAAAGCTTCTTCGCCGCGGAGTCGACGCGCTCACCGATGCGGAGATACTCGCGATTCTTCTGCGCACCGGGATTCCAGGCTGCAACGTAATTGATCTCGCGCAGAGACTTCTTCAGTCCTACGGAACGCTCGCCCTTCTAGCTCGCGGCACTGTCGCCGAGCTTTCGAATTTCAAGGGGATCGGGACGGCAAAGGCACTTCAGTTGGTCGCTGCGTTTGGCCTCGGAACGCGTCTGGCAACAGAGCAGACTTTCTCCGAACCGCTCAATCAGCCTGAATCGGTCTATCGCTTGCTGGGCAGTGAGATGCGTCTTCTAGATCGCGAATCCCTTCGCGTTGTTTTGCTCGATTCCCGCTTTCGGCTGATCGCGATTCGAGAGGTCTCAAAAGGAACACTGAATGAAAGCTTGGCGCATCCCCGCGAAATCTTTAAACCGGCAATTACCCATTCCGCGTACGCGTTTGTGCTTGCTCACAATCATCCATCCGGAGATCCCACCCCCAGCGACTCAGATCTCCGGCTTACCCGTCGCATCGCCGAGTGTTCTCGCATGCTTCAGATGCAGTTTCTGGATCATCTGATCGTTGGCTCACCGCAAAACAGCCAGCCCGGATACTTCAGTTTCAAGGAGGCCGGGATCTTATAGTCAAACGCGGCTCGCCGGGAGGCTCGCCCTACCATTGATTGAACCGTAAATTCGCATAGTCGTGGCGCAGGTGCCTGTTACATTGGTCAAAGTCTTTATGACGACACCGAGCGCGACGCAAATTGCACCTTCCGATTTCATCCGCGATATCGTGGCCGCCGATTTGCGCACTAAGGACTTCCCGCAAATCCATACCCGATTCCCGCCCGAACCGAATGGTTACCTTCATATCGGGCACGCGAAATCGATCTGTTTGAATTTTGGTATTGCCAGAGAATTCGCCGGCATCTGCAACCTGAGAATGGATGACACAAATCCAACTAAAGAGGAAAGCGAGTATGTCGAATCGATCCGGGATGATGTAAACTGGCTGATTCGCGACTGGGCGGACCACGTCCTCGGGCTTAAGGCGATCGGCCAATGTGAAGTCCGGGCAAGTGACGGAAAACGGGACTTTTACTTCGCTCCGCTTCCCGCTTCTGCCGGAGACCCCAACCGAGCACTTCCCGCTCTTCAAGACGCAATCCAGGCGGAACCTTTTTACGCATCCGATTACTTTGACCAGATGTTCGAGTATGCACTCGAGCTGATCGAAAAAGGAAAAGCCTATGTCGATGACCTCTCTCCAGAGGACACCGATAGCTATCGAATTTCTGGCAAGGACAGTCCATTTCGAGAGCGTTCCCCTGATGAGAATAGCCTGCTCTTCGAAAAAATGCGCTCCGGCGCCTTCCCGGACGGATCGCGCACTCTTCGCGCAAAGATCGATATGCAAGCGCCGAACGTATGGCTGCGAGATCCGGTGTTATACCGAATTCGGCACGCTCTTCATCACCGAACCGGAAATCGATGGTGCATCTATCCAATGTACGATTTTGCCCATTGCCTGAGCGACTACATCGAAGGCATCACACATTCGTTGTGCACACTGGAATTCGAGGTTCATCGGCCCCTATACGATTGGATTCTCGAAAGCCTCAACCTCCCTCGCCGGCTCCCTCATCAATACGAATTCGCTCGCCTGAATCTGACCTATACGATCCTCAGCAAACGGAAACTCATGCAGCTCGTTGACGAGCGGCTCGTCTCCGGATGGGACGACCCGCGTATGCCGACCATCTCTGGGATGCGGCGCCGCGGAGTTACCGCAAGCGCTCTACGCGCCTTTGCGTACAATGTTGGAATTACGAAATACGACGGGATCACCGACGTAGCTGTGCTCGAGCACGCAATTCGAAACGAGTTGAACAAAATTGCGCTACGGCGTTTGGCGGTGTTGCGGCCCATTAAAATCGTTTTGACCAACTATTCGAAAGATCAAACTGAGGATCTCAATGCCGTCAACAATCCTGAAAATTTGGCCGCAGGAACACGCAATCTGGAGTTTGGGCGAGAGATCTATATTGAAGACAGCGACTTTATGGAAAATCCACCGCCGAAATATTTCCGCCTGCGACCCGGCGGCGAAGTACGGCTTAAATATGCTTACATCATCAAGTGCAATGAGGTGATTAAGGACTCAAACGGCCAAGTGATAGAGCTTCATTGTACCGCGGATCTGGAAAGCAAGAGCGGCGGCCCAAATGCAAATCGAAGAGTCAAAGGCACAATCCATTGGGTAAACGCAAAAAGCTCGATCGATGCGGAAGTGCGCCTCTATGACCGACTTTTCACGGAGCCTGAACCCGACGCCACTGACAATTTCAAATCCTGTTTGAATCCTCATTCGCTGGAGATCGTGCATGCACGCTGCGAACGGAGTTTGGCCGATGCGCGCGGCGACCTGCGCTATCAATTCGAGCGCCTCGGTTATTTTGCATTGGATAGAGAGAGCAAGCCAGGCAGTTTGATCTTCAATCGCACAATTCCTTTAAGAGATTCCTGGGCAAAAGAATCTCAACGGGCGTAATTCCGAGACGGGGTCATGTCTCAACTTTCAACATTCGCTGCTTCTAATGCGTGGGCATATCAAGTCTTGTTTGAAAGTCGAATGTTGAAAGTTGAGACATGACCCCGTCACACCGAAAATCTGTAAATCGTTGTCTGCCGATAGACCTTTCCAGGGTTTAAAACCGTGGAAGGATATTCAGGATGGTTCGGAGAATCCGGATAGTGCTGCGTCTCGAGGCAAAAACCGCCGCGGGATGGACAAAACGATCCATCCCTTCCTCGAAACATGTCGCCGGGAAAATTTGCGGTAAACAATTGAACCCCCGGTTCCGTCGTGAAGAGCTCCATTGTGCGGCGGGATTCCGGGTCGCATACCGTAGCGGCATGGGTGGGCGTCTCCTCCGCTTCGCGTAACACCCACGTATGATTGTACCCCTCCCCAAAGAGGAGCTGTTCGTCTCTATCGCGGATGCGGAGGCCGATCGCCGTTGATCTCCTGAAATCAAAAGCTGTCCCCGCGACTTCCCGGACCGCCCCGACTGGAAGCGCTTCCCGGTCTATCGGAAGATAGCAGTCTGCCTCAATCTGCAACTCGTGGTCGAGAATATCGCTTGAGCCGCCGTCTGTCAGATTGAAGTAGGAGTGATTCGTCAGATTGAGAACCGTCGTCTCATCCGTGGTCGCTGCGTAGTCGATTTTCAACGCGTTATCATCACTGAAGCTGAACGTCACGCTGACCGACAGATTGCCCGGATACCCTTCCTCACCGTCGACGCTGAGATAACGCAGCCGAAGCGCTGAGTTTTCCCCGCATAAGATCGGATCCGCTTCCCAGAAGACCTTATCAAACCCTTTGCATCCGCCGTGAAGATGATTTGAGCCATCGTTCGCTGCAAGCCGATATTCCCTGTTGCTCAACAAAAATCTGGCTTT
>DATMQC010000187.1:0-7568 GCA_035567275.1 Chthoniobacterales bacterium
CAAGCGAACCATTTGCGTATCATCGAGGAGAAGGGTAGTCCTGGCCATACAGACATATGTATATCACGCACAGATATCTGTCAATGCAAAGCGAGATCTAACGGAACAAAATAATTGCCAAGAAGATCGGCTCTTTTCTCGGCGCAGAAGCCCAATAAATCGAGCACGACTATAAGGACGAGGACGATTCCCTAATTTCGGGATCCGGGTTAATAGCTCCGCCTCGCGCGGCAACAAGGTCCAACGCTCGACCAACTCGTCGGTTCCCCAATGTCGCTTCATGGTGATCTCTCCTGCGTTGGCTTACTTTTTCTCGCGATGGCCACAATTTAAAGCGGTGCAGCGCTCACAAACGCGCTACGATGTAGGCGAACCGTCTCGGTTTGCGCGGTTTTGAGGCGTGCAAAGCGGGACGCTTCGCCTACTTTGCGCTTAAGTTAGTGCCTAGGAGGGCGGTCCCCTCACAGCCGTTGCCGGCCGTTAAATCAACACCATTTCGCGGCGCCGACGGAGCGGACGCCCTCCAGGGAATCGGACAGCAATGGCGTCCGTTGCCTTGGAGATCACGCTGGATTCTCGGGCACAAATACGTATTTTCCGGCTGCGCGGCCTTCGAGCAACTCTCGATAGGCATCCAAGGCGCCGTCGAAGCCAACGGGTATCAATTCCTTCTGAGGCGCAAAATCTCCGGACTCAAAATAGGGAAGCAAAAGCCTCAAAATTCTGTCGACTTCCGAAAAAGGGATTTTTATCGAGTCGACGCCGATTAGGCAAGACTCGTTATGGTAAAAGTCGATCAAATCGAAGGTAACCTTCCGCTCAGGCTGAGAAGCGATCGCGACGTGACGTCCTCTTAATGCGACGGATTTCAAGCAAGGTTCAAAAAGAGCCCCTCCGACCACATCCAGCACGGCATCCACGCCTCGCTCGCCAGTCCTGGAGCGAACCTGTTCGGCAAGCAAGCCACTTCCAAGATCGACACAATCATCTACGTAGCCGGTAAGCTGAAGGCGGACGATATCCAAATGTTTGCGGACCGCGCCGATGACCTTAGCCTTACAAACTCGCTTTGCGATTCGGGCCGCAGCGTCGCCAACCGCTCCGGTTGTGCCAGTAATCAATATAGTTTCACCTGGCTGCAACGATGCCGCCTCGACCACCGCCCGCCAGGCAGTCAGATAAGGGATGCCAACAGTGGCAGCTTGCTCAAACGTGAGGGATTTCGGTTTTGGTTTCACTGCCGTCGGCGGCACTTCGATAAATTCAGCATGACTTCCGTCTCGACTGAAACCGAGACTCCCGCCCGTGCCAAATATTTCGGTCCCTTCGGGATACTCCGAGGTACCAGCGACAACTATACCGGCGAAATCGCGGCCGGGAATCCGGGGCACTGTGGTCTCTTTCATTCTGCCCAGCACGTTTTTTGCATCGCTGGGATTCAGGGCGGCTGCTTTGACCTGAACCAGGACCGATCCTGGGCCAGGCGCAGGTTTGCGCACCTCCTGTATTTTGAGCTCGTCCAGCGAACCCGTTCGATCAAATCGCAACGCCTTCATTATCCACCTTGGACCGGGGGCATAAGGGAGATTACGTCATCCGGTCGCACAATGTAGTTTTGCGGCACCCATTCGATCCCCGCGGCGATGAGCAAACGCTTATTCCAGGCTTCCAGACCGGGAACCTGCGCGAAGAGCGTTTTCAGCAACTCTGCGACCGTGCTTCCCTCCGAAATTTCGACCGAATCCGGTCCCTTTAGATCGCGAAGCAGTGAAAAATACTGGATTTTAATGAGCACCCTTAAATCTCCAAAACGCCGATTAACGGTAAATTGCGATATTGCTCCCGATAATCCAGGCCGTAGCCAACGACAAATTCATCTTCGATATCGAATCCCACGTAGTCGGCTTCGATTGGACGGCTCCGCTCCTTCAATTTTCTGAGCAGCACACAGCTTTTGATGCTTAGGGGATGAGTAGAACTCCGCATCGTTTCAATGATCGCGGCAATCGTGTGGCCACTATCGAGGATATCGTCGAGCAGCAAAACATGTCTTCCATCGACATCAGGTAACGCGGAATGATCGAATTCGACCCTTCCTGTCGATACCGTGCCTCCGTGGTAGCTCTTCACACGAAGACAATCGACCCGCAAATTAAGTGGAATTCTTCGCAGAAGATCCGCCATAAATATAAGGCTACCGTTAAGCACAGCGAGGACGCTCAGCTCTTTCCCTCGATAGTCCTCGGTAATTTCCGCGGCCAGCTCATCCAGGCGAGCAGCGATTTCCTCCTCGCGGAATAGCACTCTCTTCAGATGACTCCGCATCGGACCATTCTACGCCGCCGCAGAGATATTGAAAACCGCACGCTGAGCGTACCGACGAACGAGCGCGGCAAGACGTTGCTTATTTGTTTTATCCGTGAACCTGATTCCATTCGTTTCGGCAAGACGGCGCAATTCCCCAAGCGATTTCTTCTGAATTTCCTGCGCAAACTCGTCCTCCGCTAACTGGCCCAAGCCAACAAACTCACGCTGCAAGGATGCTTTATCCTTGCCACCGGAGTCTACGTGAATCGCTTCGGCAAAGGCCTCTTGCAAAAATTCCGAGGCCTCGTCCTGGCGGCCGGCTTCGTGAACCCGTTCAACAAACTCCCTCTTGGCCGCTCGAAGGTCAGTGGATCTCAGACGCTTACCAGTCAAGTTCCGCAAACCTTCTTTGAGCAGCCTTATAGTGAGATGCCGTTTCGCGGCTGGGGATCGCAAAAGTGTTTCTAGAAGAAGTTCACCCGATTTCCGGCTGGCAATATACCCATCCAGCAATTCCTCGAATTTGGAGAGGTGAGTCAAAAGGATCCGCGCGGATTGCCCCATCGATTCGCCTTCGATTTTTCCGGCGTGTTTGGACAACCTTTCGCCGACGTGATGGAGAGTTGCGGCGAGTTCAGCGTAATTCATTTTTTGCTCTCGAAATGGTTAAGAAAGCGCTGGGTGAGATCGCAATAGTCCTGCGCGCCAATGCTGCCGGGAGCATAAAGTATCACGGGAAGATGCTCATTGGTCGATTCCGCGACGCGCACGCAATGCCGGATGTACGGTTCAAGAATAGCTGTTTGTCCCGAAAGAAGGCCTGATCTCTGCAACTGAGCAATGGAAAGCTCCAACTCGTTGATGGCCAACCGGTAGACGTTCCCGCTTTGTCGATAGTGGCTCACTACTACCGCACCGATGTTTGGCTTGCGTCTTGCCGGCAGATGAGGAGCAAATCTTTCCCTCATATTGAGGATTTCTTCAGCCAAGACTTGAAATCCAGATAATGAAAGGTAATCCGGTACGTAAGGAACCACGCAACTGTCTGCCGAAAAAATCGCTCCCCTCGTGGTGCTATAGAGATTGGGTGGGCAATCAAGGAGCACGTAATCATACTCTTTGAAATAGGAGCTCAAGGCGGCATCCAGAAGCCGGTAAACCGCAGAATCCCGGAGTTCGTGGACTCTATCCTCAATCCGCAACAACTCGACCGCTGCCGGAAGCAGATGCAGCCGCGGCAAATCAGTGAATCCGGTCCAGGTGACGACTCCTTTGACCAACGCCTCTTCAAAATTGAACCGGTTCTTGCCGTGTAAGGCGTCATCGTAAATCTGGAACGTCGATTTGCGCCCCCCGGTGACATGTTCCCGCCAGCGATCGGGCCGCATCAACCAGACGCTTGAGTTGGATTGCGGGTCAATATCGACAATCAATACCTTTTTCTCGTGCAGCTTCGCGAGCGTGGCTCCAATGTTTACCACCGTTGCCGTCTTTCCAACCCCTCCCTTGAAATTGATAAAAGCGAGGACTTTCGAACTCATCGGCTGCCGTTCTCCATAACGCGCGAAAGCGAAGTTCGGATCAAGTTCTTTTCTTCACATACCGAAGAAATCGACGCATAGTCGCTCCCTGATCCAGGTTGCGAGAAGAGATTTCAGATTCGGACTACGACGAGAAGCTTCGCGAAATGGGCAACTACCTGCGATCAATCGCGCCATGCAACTCGATCCCGCAGACCCGCGAAACGGGGTGATCCGGGATCTGATTGCCGGAACTCTCATCGCCTGGAAAATCATAAGCCAAAGCGCTCGTGATTTTTCCAGGCTCTGCCCGCGCGGAAACGGTCTCCTACTCGGTCAACGAGGCAATGGCTCTTTCGATTGCACCAATTGCCAAATCGATTTCCTCAAGTGTCACGCATAGCGGCAACATGAGAACCACGACATCGCCGATCGGTCGTGTCAGCAAACCGTGAGTGCGCGCCAGCAGACATATTTTTGCGCCTGTCTGATCCTGCCACTTAAATCGGCTCCCGTCTCTTCGTCGGATTTCGATCCCGGCGATAAAGCCGCATCTTCGAATCTCCCGTACGTTGGGAAGCTGGCGGGCCAATTCCAGCCGCCGGCCAAGATATTCAATCTTCGGCTGAAGCAACTCCAGGGTCTGTTCCGTTTCGAATATCCGAAGATTCGCGAGAGCTGCGGCGCAGCCAAGCGAATTTCCAGCGTAGCTGTGCCCGTAGAAGAAAGTCCGCAACTCTTCGTAGGTCCCGACAAATCCCTCGAATACACGGTCGGTAGTCAGCGTTGCGGCCAAGGGGAGATATCCTCCAGTGAGTCCTTTCGCGATGGCCAAAAAATCAGGGAAGACATTCTCATGCTGACAGGCAAAAAATTCTCCGGTGCGTCCAAACGCGGTCATCACTTCATCGAAGATCAGGAAGACATCATTCGCATCACACCATTCGCGGAGCGCTCTCAGCATTCCGAAGGGCCAAACCCTCATGCCCGCGGCACCTTGAATCATCGGCTCGATTACCAACCCAGCGATTTGTGCCGGATCGACCTCTGTAAGCCCCTCAACGGATTGAATTCGTATCACCGGGAAGTGGTGAGATTTAAAGCGATCATGAAAAATAGAGATCCCGCCTAAGCTGGAGGCGCCCAGTGTGTCACCATGGTAGGCATTTTCGAATGTAACAAATCGAAGCTTTTTCGGCCGCCCGTTTTGCGAAAAGTATTGTATCGCCATCTTGATTGCCACTTCCATAGCGGTTGAGCCGTCGTCCGAGAGAAATACTTTCGTCAGGGACGATCCCTCGACCTTAGCGACAAGCTTCTCGGCCAATCGGATCGCCGCGGGATTGGTGAATCCGAGGAACGAGGTATGGGCTATTCGCTCGAGCTGATCTCGAATCGCGTCATTGATGACGGGATGATTGTGCCCATGGATATTCGTCCAGATTGATGAATTTCCATCGAGGTATTTTCTCCCGAGGCTATCCTCCAGCCAAGCTCCCTTCCCTGCGACAAGAACAAGTGGTTGGTGGTCTGGAGAATTCCACGCGCTCATCTGAGTGAACGGGTGCCAAACGTGCGCCTTGTCGAGTTGGATGAGTTTGGCGGTGTCGTGGGTCATTTGGTGCGGTGTCGGTGTCGATGGAAAAGTTGAAGTTTATCGGAAAGCGGCCATACCCCGATGGATACGGCACTGCGGGGGCATCTCTCACGGTCGTGACAAACTTCCCTGTCAGTATCTCTGGAATCCGAGCCATGTTGGAATCCTTGAAAAGCAAAATCGGTGGCAGATGAGTCAAGTTTTTTCCGTATTCGCGCATTAATCATTAGGTGGTTTTGCTTTTCAAGGATTCTATTTATCTCCGCCATGGGATCTTACGAGCGTTTTCTGAAGCCGCTCTTGTTCAGGATGGAGCCGGAAAATGCTCATCACTTCGCGCTCGCGGCGTTGGGAACAATCTCCCGGTCTCCATGGCTTCTTCGAATTCTGCATCGGCCCAGCGCTAAAAGGCTCGAGAAAGAGGTATTTGGCCTGCATTTTCCGAACCCGATAGGTTTAGCGGCCGGTTTCGACAAGAACGGAATTGCGCTCCCGGCATGGGAGGCGCTCGGCTTCGGATTTATCGAGATCGGCACGATGACCGCCGGACCGCAGGCGGGTAATCCACGTCCAAGGATATTTCGAATCCCCGAATCGGAGGCTCTGATCAACCGGCTCGGTTTCAATAACGATGGAGCTGCCGCCATTGGCAAACGTCTCGAAGCATTGAGAATCTCGCAGCGCTGGCCGGGTATCCCTGTGGGTATCAACATCGGGAAAACGAAAGTCGTACCCCTTGAGCAAGCGGCGACGGATTACGTGGAATCATTCCGCAAGCTCAAGGCACTGGGCGACTATTTTGTTCTTAACGTGAGTTCCCCGAACACGCCGGGGCTTCGCAAATTGCAGGAAGGCGCCCTGATCAGCGAGCTTTTCAGCCAAATTCAGGCGGAAAATCCGGGCAGACCGTTGCTTGTAAAAATCGCGCCAGACCTGACGTTCGGGCAAATTGACGATATTCTAGCGGTTGCGTCCGAACACCGTCTCTCCGGAATTGTGGCAACAAACACAACAATTGATCATCAGATGGTGCCGGCCGCAAAGCGACAGGAGGGAGGACTGAGCGGAAGACCTCTCCGGGCAAGGTCGCTCGAGATCCTCCGCTACATCCGCAGCGTGAGTTCACTGCCGGTCATTTCGGCCGGCGGAATTATGACCGCGGAGGATGCGAAGGTTCGACTCGATTCCGGAGCCGAGCTGATCCAGCTTTATACGGGTTTCGTTTATCGCGGCCCCCGGCTCTTACGTGATATCATCGCAAGCCTCTGAGCGCGCAGAGGGACGCAGCGTAACGCGCGGAGGAAGAAGGAACTCGCGCAGAGGACGCAGGGGGAACGCGGGGGAGGATGAAGAGATTCACGCCGTGGACGCGAGGGAACCCGAGGCAGGAAGAAGAAACTCACGCAGAGGACGCGGGGGAACGCGGTGAAGAAAGGAGAACCTCGCGCCGTGGACGCAGCTTAACGCAGCGGAGGAAGAAAAAGCGCGCGCGGAGGCGCAGGGGGAACGCGGTGAAGGTTAATCCAGCTTTTTTTTGTGCGTGAACTGTTTTTCTTGTTAGCCGCTGCGAATTGTGACGGGAATTTTGTTCTCGTTGCACTGAGGTTTCAGGCAGCCTTGAGGCCAACGGCATAAAGAAGCTCATCGAGATCGTCTACGATCTTTTGATAGAGACGATCCAACTGGGTTCGCTTGTGCTGCTGGAGTTTGGAGTCGGTGCGGTAGGGCTGAAGTAACCCGGCAGCGAGCGGTGAGTAAATGCGTTCGAAGAGTTTGAGAAACACCAGACAAATAGAATAGCCCTGTGGGCAAATGCGGTAGCGGCGCGATTTCGGGAGTTTCTCGACCAACGCCTTGGCTCTCAATTTCCAAAGATCGTACCGGAGCGAAGCAAGACTATAGTAATCGGCGGACATTTGCAGAGCGGCCAAAACGTACGGATAAAGCTCAGCCGTCGTGAAGGTGCTTCCTGCGGCGATGTGAGCAAAGCGCACCAGGGCGTGCATCAGAGCCAGTTGTCGCGGATTGTCCAGTTTCAAACCGGGAATGCGTTTACCACTGGGAAGCACTGTGGGTTGTGCCAACTTATGGAGTTGACCTCGGTCGACGAAGGTTTGCAGGATATCCTGCTGGACGCTAAGACA
>DATMQC010000188.1:0-3730 GCA_035567275.1 Chthoniobacterales bacterium
AGTTCGTCTCCTTGCCTCAGACGGTCTTCGATGACCGAGTCCAGCACAATGCCTTTGTAGCGTAGCAGTGTCACCGCCAGCTCTGCCTCGCAGCCGGGCAGGAGGGCAAAAACGGTGTACGGATTGAACGTGGCCAAATACACCAAGCGCTGAGGCTCAGAGCTGAAGGAGAACATTCTTGAGAGCAGGTTGCGCTGTGCGTCCGCAGCGCGGTGGGCGTAGACTTCGGCTTCCTTGTTTCGTCCCAGGTCAAACTCAAAACGGCAAGGTTTTCCAGGCTCGTCGCCGTATTGGGATGGTCCGGGCCCAGCACTTTCTGGCGAATCGCCAGAGCATTCTGATAGAGCGGCTCGGCTTTGGCATAGTCGCTCACCGCCAAATAAAACCCCGCGAGATTGTTAAGGCTTGTCCCCGTGTCGGGATGGTCCGGCCCCAGTACTTTCTGGCGAATCGCCAGAGCCTTTTGGTAGAGCGGCTCGGCTTTGGTGTAGTCACCCACAGCCTCGTAAAGCTCCGCCAGATCGTTCAGGCTCGTTGCGGTGTCAGGGTGCTCCTCACCTTTCGCGCGTTTGGTTAGAAAAACTACCTTTTCGGCAAGCGGGATTGCCTCTCTGAATTTGCCCTCGCGATAGAGTTCGTCGATCTGCCGTTTCAGCTCGGCCGGGCTATGATCGTCAGCTGGAGCCTGTGCCTGGACTGTGCAGCTAAGACCACCAAACGCCAAGAGCATGACGATTAAACATAGGGGAGCAGCACGCAAACCAGACGCCTTGATTCTCATTTTATGCCATTGTAATAACCCTGTACTCCTAACAAAATGAAAAATCTCCATGTCACGATGGCGAACGATCTACCTGAACCTTGAGCCACCCAAACGGAGCGAAATCATGAGCAAAACTGAAATGACAGCGGCTATTCTGGATGCGAAGAAGAGAAAGAAGAAAACGTGGGCTGAAATCGCTAAGTTAACCGGCCTGTCGGAGGTTTACGTGACCTCCGCGTGTCTCGGAGAAAATGCATTGTCGCGAGAAGAGTCAAATCATATTGCCGAATTCCTCGAGTTGAGCCCCGAAATTGCTGATGCTTTGACCGAGTACGCGACAAAGGGAGAAGCAGCGCCCACCGTTCCCAAAGAGCCTTTGGCATATCGCTTCCAAGAAATCATTTATATCTATGGCTCTACGATGAAAGAGCTGATCGAGGAGAAGTTTGGTCCGGGCATCATGAGTGCCGTTGATTTCACAATGGATATCGAGCGTTTACCAGACCCGAAAGGTGATCGCGTCAAGATTACTATGAATGGCAAATTTCTCGGCTATAAAAAGTGGTAGCGCCTTTATTCAACGGTGCCGCAGAAGTTGGGGATATTCCAACAAAGGTAAATAAAACACTACGGAACTCGCTTCCAGTAAATTCTGGCTCTGCCCGGGCAACAGCAGAGGTCGAGGACGAGGACGATTACGATCAAAGAGCTGAGTTCTATCCGCTGATCGAGTGCGGCAATTTCGCCAACCTATTGTCGGCCACAAAAGCCCGCTCCTCCTCAGCGGGCGGCTCCTTTGGAGGAGTGGGGTCAGAAAAAGAGAGAGTGTCGATCAGGAATTTTTCGTACTTTTCTCGGTAGGCGTCCGTCCATTCTTGCAGTGCCTGCTTCCAAGAAAGCTTGCGGCCTTTTTCACCTTCGAACCACTTGTACTTCCGGATCTCTTCTTTGATAAGGTAGCTGATACGGTAGAACGGATCGGAATACATTACCGGCGGGATCTGAACGTGTTCTTCGGTCTCTAAAATTTGGCGCATAGCAGTTCAGTGAACCACAGCTTGAGCTTCCTTCCGAAATATATTTACGCACAGCCGATCTCCGACGGTTATCGGAACTCCATCCGTGACGAGGTAGTAACGTTTGTTTGGGACGAAACGAGATGAATTTTTGAGCAGTATCTCGCCTGCTCCCGAATCTGACAGGGCTGTCGCCCCTGGTTCCGATTCTCCGCCCTCAAACACGATTTCCACAACGTGGGCGCTGAGTTCTCGGGCATCGTTTTGGACGCTTACCACTTTTGCGATCAGGGATGACATGCCGGGAATCTACCATTTTTTCCCCACGGATCAGGCACTATCAGTGTCTCGCGGACAATTACCGCAAGAGGAAGCGTTCCGCCGTGCGGGTTGACGTCGTTTGTGAAGGACCTTAATCTTGGGATCATGGGTGACAAATCTCCGAAAGCCACGCACAAGCACGCGGCGCAGAAACAGGAAAAGGCTAAAGCCGCAAACCAGAAGAAGAACATCGCCGCCAGCACAAAGCAAGTTCCGAAGCCCAAGCAGTAAGCCCGTTGTCCGCGCCATGGTCGCGATCAGCGGCGGTCGGGCAGTATTTCCCTGGCAACGAGGGCAGGATATTTGTGATGTTCGTCGATCAGAGGACGGCGATCACGATATTTATGCAGGGCGCTCTAAAGGAGCGAGCGCGCGGGGCGAAGATGGAAAGGGTGATCGTCAAACGATCTCAAGAACGGCACTATTTTGTTGACGGTATCGATCTTTTCGAGCACTGCGCGTAATCATGTGCTATGTTGCTAATTCTATGGCACTTTACAAGAACAACGCTTTTTCTCGCCGCCTCCCCGACATCATCACTGAAGAACTTGTGTTGGTCTTATCTCAGAAGACGCCATACGAATTCAAACAGCTCTTCGTGGTTTTACATGATAACCTCCGCCGAAGAAACGCTGCAAACGGAGGCGCTGAAATGTTGCGACTGCGCGCTTATGAGAAGCTGCAAAATCTTGTTTCTCGTGGTGCAGTTAAGAAAAACGGCAAAATTTATACAGGAAATACTGCTGCCTTGGCCGCGATGGCCCTGAATACCGTTCCGGCCCCAGCAGTCACTTCTGCCCCTTAAATTTTCCGGCCTGCCTGCACCGCTCGCAAATCTCTAAAGGAAGACGTGCAAGTCTCTTCCCTGAAAGGGGACCAGATCTTAGCCCAGGGGTTTAACCTTGGGTTAGGCAATTAGGGCGGTGTGCCCTGAAGGGGCACCATATTCCGACGCGCCCGTACCGGATCGAAATGATTCGCGCGCGTCTCTTCATTCTGGCGCCACTTTCAGGGCGCATTTTTGCGTGGCGGTTACCCAGGTTGAAACCCTGGGCTGAGCCCTTTTGCACCTTCGGGGCGCAGACCTTGTACCCTTCCTTCTGTTGACGCAGATGGGCGGACGCCGGACGGAAAAACAGCCAACCGGCCGCGGCCCGGAGGGTCGCGTTGAAAATGGGCCGGCTAAGGGAAACGTTTCGGCGTATCGGTGTGTGGGCGTGTCGGCGTTTGCAGAGTATCATCAACTCCGTCGAGACCTCCTGATCATTACAGCCGTGTCGAAAAGCAGTCTTACTTCCCCAGACGCCGACAGATTCCGCAGATGACTGAAACAAAGGATTTTGGCGTTATCCGCTGCAAGAATGCATCCGGAACAAAAATGTAGATGCTAGAGACCGTCTTCCCTTCTCCTCTAATCTGCGAAATCTGCGGTTTCAAATTCGGAATTTGGGCTAAATTACCCAAGACCAATCGGAAATTTCGGACAAAGGGTCGGAATTAGCCGGTCTTTTTCTCTTCGAGACGATTTTGATTTGCGCCTTCTCGTTGGTGACGAGTGAGTCAGAAGGGATGCTCTCCATCAAAAACACGTTGCCCCCTATGGTGGATCGCGCGCCGATTTTAGTTTCGC
>DATMQC010000189.1:0-10003 GCA_035567275.1 Chthoniobacterales bacterium
GGCAGACTAACGGTAAACGTCGCACCGGCTCCCGGGCTGCTCTGCAGGGCGACAGTCCCACCATGGGCCTGGACGGTATGCTTTACTATCGACAGACCAAGCCCGCTGCCACCGGCATCTCGCGACCTATCCTTGTGAACACGATAAAAGCGCTCGAAAAGGTGCGGCTGATCGCCAAGCGGCACACCCGGCCCATCGTCATGCACCGCGACAATCGCTTCGCGACCGTTGCTATGGGCTTCAACCATCACGTTGACACCGGACTTTCCCCCATGCTTAAGCGCATTATCAATTAGATTGTAGATCACCTGCTCAATGCGGAAGGCATCCGCTTCCACCCGAGGCAAATTCTCAGGGATGTTAACTTTTACCTTCGCCGCTACCTCGCGAATGCGGGTGTCCAGGCGCTCGATAACCCTGTGAATGCATTCCCTCAACTCGACCGGCTCAAAGTTGAGACTTACCCTTCGAGATTCCAGTTGCGAAAGCGACAGAAGATCTTCAATCAGGATGTTAAGCCTCTGCGCATGTTTGTGCATCGTTTTGAGAAACCGAACATTCGTCTCGGGATCACCTCCCCCCTCGATGAGAGTCTCGAGATAGCCTGTTATGATCGACAACGGCGTGCGAAGCTCATGCGATACGTTTGCCACAAACTCTTTGCGAACCGCCTCAAGCGAGCGGATCTGGCTGATGTCATGAAAAATAACCAAAGCTCCGGTCAATGACTCTCGATCGCGCGGCCGAAGACTAATTGACGTGACCTGAAAATGCTTGAGATTGAATTGGTTTCCTTCTCGTATTTCAGACTGCAATTCGACCGAGCGCGGTTCGTCTGTCTCCAGCGTTTGCTGGATTATTTGGTGCAGCAGATGATTCCGAAAAACTTCCATCACCGTGCGGTCAACCGGTGATTTCGGAAGCCCGAACATGTGTCGCAACCTGTCGTTCGTGAGACGAATTCTCAAATTTCTATCGGCAATGAGAACCCCTTCGATCATGCCGGAGAGAATCGCACGGAGACTGTAATCCTCGTCGGCAATACGACGTGAAATCTCTCGATACCGGCTGGCGAGTTCTCCGAGATCCCGATGAATTTCACGCAAGATCCGGGGACCGCGTATTTCGGCCGACAGTGTGCCGTCCGTAAGAAGCCTTCGAACCTCGGCGCGCAAAACCACCATCCGCCGCCAGAATATAAGTGCGACGGTTATGGCGGCCCCCAGCGAAGCGAGCCATACAGCAAGAGAGCCCGTACTCACATCGTTCGGCTAACCAGGAACATGTATCCTTCGCCGCGGACTGTGACAATCCGATTAGCCACCGGCCCCAATTTTTCTCGCAGACGCCTGACGTGCGTATCAACCGTACGAGTATCGATAGCGTTTTCATATCCCCATACGTCCTGGAGCAAAGTCTCTCTCGAGAGAGTTCTTCCACGGCGTTCTACGAGAAGGGCGAGCAACTTGAATTCAGTAGTCGTCAGTCGTAAAGGCCTCCCGTTGAGGGCTATTTCGAAATTTCCCTTGTCGATGCAAAATTCGTCAACCGTGACCAGGGAAGGACTCTGAACCGAGCGAAGCCGCCTCAACACATTCTGGACTCTCAAGACCAATTCTCGAGGGCTGAAAGGCTTTGTTATATAATCGTCGACGCCCAATTCAAGACCCGCGATTCGCTCGGACGGCTCAGCCTTTGCGGTCAGCATCAGAATTGGAATTGTCGAGGTTTGCGTGCTGTCACGCAGGGCCTTGCAAACTTCGATGCCGCTCATCTGCGGCAGCATAATGTCAAGCAGGATAGCGTCCGGCCTCGATTCCCTTGCGGTGGTGAGACCGGAGGGACCAGTTAACGCGATGAGCACGTCAAACCCCGCTCGGTGGAGATGATACCGCACCAAGTCAACTACGTCGGGTTCGTCGTCGACAACGAGAACAATATCCCGCATCGCACCCGGAAAGTAGCGAAAGTTTCGCCAGCCATCAAGACAAGTAAAAAAAAGATCCGGGTTGCGCACGCCAAGGAGTAGAAGTCGAGAGATTCGTGCGCAAACCCGAATCGCCTTAACCGCCAATAATAGACAGAGGTTTTCGGTTCACGTTCAAAAGTTTCTTCTTTTTCTGAACTTTTTTGGATTAACGCGGGTTTTGCAAACGGCTCCGAATCCGCTTAGCAAGCCCTTCAAGGGTCTCTAACACATTGGTGGCGTGCTGCTTACATGAAAGCCGAGAGGAATTTTGCGATGAACTGCGTAAAAAGACGCAAAGTCCGGCTTCGATCAGCGAAGGCAAACTAGCAAATACGCCTTCTCCGATCGCCAAATAATCGGGATAACATAGTTTCTGCCCTCCTCCGGGAAGCGGAAGCCGGAATCGTCTTCTGTGGCCACGACAGGCACGGATATCAAGAAATCGCTTCCGAATTCCTCCCGCGCATTTCCGCTGAGCGTATTCGCAATCTCGCCCACCAGATCGCACAACGTCTCCCGGGAACTCGGGGACTCATTCAAAAATCCAAGTATGTTTTTCAGCATCAGCCCATTAGCAGTAAAACAAACTGCGCCATGCGTTTTACCGGATATTCCAATGATGCCCGTATATTCCAATAGCGGTCGTTCCTCATCCTTAATGAAAGGAGGCTCGATAACGACCCTCTCATCCGCTCTTAAAGAGTCAAAGTAGCGACGGACACCTGCAATGAATACCTGGATATCCTGGTCGTCCATATACCCTTCAATCTTCGATCAGCAATTGGAAAGCTTCTTTCAATTCCGAAGGATTGATTGGCTTGCACAAAAAACCACTAGCACCTCGCTTTATCGCGTCGATGGCGGTCGCTTTGTCTCGCAAGGCCGAAATCACCAGAACACGCGCCTCGGGATTGATTCCGATTATCTTATCCAAACACGTCAAACCATCCATGCCCGGCATCGTGATGTCCAAGGTCACGACATCGTGTAGTTTTGCCGCGTAAAGCTTCACGGCTTCTTCACCGGTTGCCGCTTGATCAACTTCTTTGATTTCTCCGGACTCAAGATCACGTTCGATTGCTCGCCGGACTACGCTTGAATCATCGACAATGAGAAGTTTCATGCCACTGGGATTTCTAACCGAAACTCGCAATATACACCCTCTTGGGATGAAACATTTAACACACCTCCCAACTTTGCAATCAAGTCTCTTACAGCGTCCAATCCAACTCCGCGCCCACCATCCGTCGTTGGCCGATCCATCGTAGTAAACCCAGTCTCAAATAAGAGACCCATAAGCTGTTGCCGGGTCCACGCCCCAATTGTTTTCATACTCGCATAGCCGAGTTGTACCGCACGCCGCCGGAGTAGCTGATAGTTAATTCCGCGCCCATCATCACGCACGGTTAAAACCATTCTCTTCTGACCCTCATTTTGAAGATAAGCGCAAATTTGGATTTCGCCGATCGGATGCTTGCCGTGACTCAGTCTTTCGCCAGGGGTCTCAATCCCATGAAGAACCGCGTTTCGCACCAATTGAGCCAGCATGCCAGGCACGTTTTCGCGCAACGGGCTCTTGAACTCAGCCAAACCATCCTGAATCTGCAGATCAACGCGTATCTGTTTGCCGTTTCGCTGAGCGATCTCATCGGCTAACGTAGCCAAAGGAGTGAAATCATTCTGTTCAACACCCCTGGCAGTCTTTCCAAATACCTTCTGCATCGAAAGCAACCTGCCAATCAGGTCATGCGTCATTTCAATCTGGTCGAGCAGCGATCCCAAACCGGTTGTAATCGGCAGGAATTGTTCTCCGGCCACCGATACGCCGGAGCGCACTACTGCTATTTTTTCCTCAATCCGATGGGCCAAATTCTCGAAATAAGAAAGTTGGAGCATCGCCGCGTTTCCTTTGATCAGATGTATTGACCGGGAGATCTTTTGCAATAGGCGTAGGTAGCGATCAGAACGTTCGGTACTCAACTCACCAGCGTGACTTCCGAACTGCTCCGCTTCCAGGAGACTTAGCATCCCGGTAATTTCAGCCTTGGTATGATTAAGAAACTCTCCGAGAATAGGAGGGTCCAAATGCATGATGCCGAAAAGCATCTCTATTTGGGTTTTTGCCTTTGCCTCGTTCTCCTTGATTTGCTTGGTCAACGCGATGCGTGAGGTTGAATCGAGAACGGTGACCATTATTTGCGTAGGCTTGCCTCCCTCATCGACGCGATTGAACCGAAATTCCAAAAACTTGCTGCGCGGCGCCCCGCCGGGTTGAGTAATCCGGAACTCCACTTCTCCCAGCGGATTGGTCTGCTGTATTAGCTTTTCCTTGATCCGGGGATTCAATACTAAGTCAAGGTAGTGCTTGGTAGCTAGTAGAGTCTCCTCGCTGATTACCGGCTGTAAAGCCGCACTCGGTATGGGACTCAGCAGGTCCAGGAACGCCATCCCATCGATCTTCCGTTGAAAGATCGCTTCCGTTATTTTCGAGTAACCAGGTTGAATGATGAAATCGGGTCCCATCAGAAACAAACCCTCATTGACCGTTTCCAGGATCTTGTGAACCTGACGACCCCTCGCCTCTACCTGATCAATCATGTAGTTGAAACGCTCGGCGAGAAACCCAATTTCGTCTTTGCTCGAAATCGGTGCCCTCGCCGAAAGATCTCCCGACCCAATTTCTTCGGCAGTCCGGACCAGTTGCACAATGGGCCTTGAAAGCACATGGCCAAATGTGAGAGCGGCCAAAATCGCCATGATTAGAATGACAAACCCACCAAACGCTATTAACCGCGTCAGATGAACCGCGGGCGCGAATGCTTCGTCCGTACTTATCGTAACTACCAGTCCCCAATCCAATCCCTGCATGCCAAGCTGTTCGTATACCGCTAAAGATTCGCGGCCCAGATCGTCAAAAAAAGTGACTTCACCCGCGTTTGATAAGGTTTGATCTGAAAAGATATTTTCCACCGCTTTGTTGTGCAGAGGACCACCCAAAATAGAACTTAAAGGCGCGGGTGATCCGTCGGGCGCGAACGCTTTGGTTTTGATCCTTTCGGGCAACTCTTTGACAAAACGGGATTCGGTTCTCAGCCTCATATCTGGTCCGACTATGTAGGCTTCTCCCGTTTCACCAAGGCCAACCGCCGGCCATCTTCCCTGGAACGTAACCAAATCCGTTAGAGTGCTGCTCTCCACCACATGTATCACTACCCCGAGCCGCCCTCCAAGCCGGTTGTTGATTGGACAACCTAGAAACAACATTGGCGCGCCGTTTGCACCTGCATAGCGCCCGATGTCCGTTATCACAACCTCGTCACCAGCACTGCGCTCTCCCGACGCGATTGATCCATACCATGCGCCGAGAAACACCTTCTTCAGTTCAGATTGTTCGCGCCAGCCTTTGAAAACGTTTGTTCCAAAGTCCCAACTTTTTTCGAACGTGTAAACAACATTCCCAAGATCGTCTACCAGAATTAAATCAAAGTAGTTGTTTCTCCGAACAATGGTTTCAAACAACCCATGGTATCGGTCCATCGCCCTCGCGAACATTGTTTTCGCAAATGCATTCCTGAATTCCGTCGATAAATTGCTGTTCTTGGAAATGTCCGACACCGAGTTGTTTTGAAACTTATACCCGACGCTCGCCGGATTACTGACAATGTAAACGTATTGTAATAGCATCGCTGCCGGACTCAACTCAGCGAACTCATCAAAACCTGCAACCTGTTGGCCCAACGCTCGAAGATTGGCTATGGGTCCCTTTTCGTATGCTTCCCGTAGATTCTGCCGAACTTGCTCAATAAAGGCTCGATCTGCCTTGAAGCCCGCAGCGTCGAGATCCTCTATCAGATGCTCGTAACCCGACGACAATTCTGTCACCGCATAACGAATTGTCTGTAATTCGGATTGGGCCGTAATATCACGGCGCTGATCAGTAAAAAAAGTGTTAATAGATTGCGATAAAGACGTCATCAATGACCTAAATCCGTCCAACCGCGCAGACCGAAGCGCTACGGCCGACAGAAAGAACGCCGTCACCGTGAGTGCGGCCAGGATCAGAAAGCCGATGCCGGTCGTGAAAACAAGCAATTTGGAACGAATCGTCAAGCCTCGTGAAGACAACGGTTCGGCTTCCTCGGGCTTCTCGATTGGAGCTTTGGCACTCATCCCACTCTTACCTGACGTAGTCAGCGGGGCTCAGTTTCTCGACGGGCACGGCCTTGCCCCCTTTGATCTCCGTCAGAAAGACTCGATGGCTACCCTGCCGAATGTTTGAGCCGAAGCGAATTCGAAGCGTCTTGAAATCTACATCCACACCTTCGAGCGCTTGCACTAACTTCTCTTCTGTCAACTCCGGACCGGCAGCCCGCAATGCCGTGAGCATAACAAAGCCATTAAGATATCCCTCGAGCCCCATATAAGTAAATTCCGTTGATCCAATGGCTTGCAGGTCATTTTGATAGTCGCGGACGAGCGGCAACGAGCCGTCATAAGGGGAGGGTACCACCTGCGAAATAATTACCCCTTCGCCAGCCTCACCAAGGTAGTTTGCGAGTGGTTCGGTACCGACCGAAGAAACATTACAAAAGACCGTGCTTTTCAATCCCAGTTGCTTGGCTCCGCGTATGAAATCTGCACAAGGTTTATAGGTCCCAAACAGTAGCACGGCCTCGGGTTTACTCTTCGCAATATGATAAAGCGCGTCTTGGGCCCTGACAGAATTTCGAACGTAACCTCCTTCGCCAACCAGTCGGAGCCCTCGGCGAAGTAACACGTCAAGAACAGCCGCGCGTCCCGCATCACCATAGCTGTCGTCCTGACGGAAGAGCGCGATCTTCTTTACGCCTAGATCGGCGATCAGATGCGACACCAGCATTTCGACTTCGTCTTCATAGCTCGCGCGCGTATTGAAGACATAGGTCTGAATTGGCTGTCTAAATATTTCAGCGCCCGAGATGGGGCCAAGCAGCACGATGTTCGATTCGCTCACCATAGGAAGAACAGCGCGGGAAGTCGCTGTTCCGAGAAAGTTCAAAAGCGCGAAGACTTTGTCATGATCGATGAGGCGCTCCGTATTGCTCACGGCTTCGATCGGTTCGTTGCGGTCGTCGTAGCTGATTAGAACCACCTTACGCCCTGAAATCCAGCCCTCTCGATTCGCTCGGGCGAAACACGCCAGACACCCTTGTTTCACAGCGGTGCCCAGGAAGCCGAGCCGCCCGGTCTCCGCGCTGGACATTCCCAGCTTGATCTCGTTGCCATCGACGACATGGACACGAGACAAAAATTGTGCGTCTGCCCGCTCACTTGACATGAACCCTGTCAAGATGCCGGCCACTAGAAGAGTCACGAAATCGATCGATATAAGTCGTCCGTCCACACACCTAAGTCTCGCGGGTCGACCGAAGGTCGCCCCTCAGCATATCGCTTTACGCAAGATCAAAGCAGGACCATAGATGATGACGACTTGAATGCAATTTTTCTTGGCGGGACGGCTAAATGCGCCCGTCATAAGGGTTTGCATTGGAGGGCCGAGCTCGTTATATCACCTTATATCACCTGCCCGCTCGTCCCTTTTGCCGGGATTCGAGGGCCGAAAATCTGTTTGGCGGAATTCGAACTTGCGCTAGTTTTGGACTCGCCTCAAAAATGGTGGTCGTAGCTCAACGGTAGAGCCCCGGATTGTGGTTCCGGCTGTTGCGGGTTCGAATCCCGTCGGCCACCCCACCAGGCTCCTCTGGAGGAAACACAAATGTCTAACCCCTCGGATCATGAGCCGCACGGCATGCACCAGACGAAGAAGGCTGCCGCCAGCGGCTGGATCGGCTCGGCGCTGGAGTACTACGACTTCTTCATCTATGCCACCGCGGCGTCCCTGATTTTTCCGCAGATCTTCTTCCCGTCGGAGAACCCCGCGGTCGCCATCATCGCCTCACTGGCAACCTACGGCGTCGGCTACGTAGCCCGGCCTGTTGGCGCCTTCGTCCTCGGGCACTGGGGCGACACCCACGGCCGCAAGTACGTGCTGATCTTGTGCATGTTTCTCATGGGTTTCTCGACGATGGCCGTCGGAATCCTGCCGACGTATCAGCAAGTCGGCATACTAGCTCCGGTGCTTCTCGTCCTCCTCCGTCTCATCCAGGGCTTCGCGGTTGCCGGAGAGATCTCGGGCGCCAGTTCGATGATTCTCGAGCACGCTCCCTTTGGTCGGCGCGGCTATTTCGCCAGCTTTACCCTCCAGGGCGTACAGGCCGGGCAGATCTTAGCCGCGGCCGTGTTCCTGCCGCTCGCGCATTACATGTCCAAGGAAACGTTCAACTCCTATGGCTGGCGGATTCCCTTTCTCCTCAGCGCCCTCGTCATCGTTGCGGGCTACATCATTCGCCGCAAGGTCGAGGAAACTCCTGCCTTCTCAGAAGAGGCTGAGCATGGCGAGATCCCGAAGTCGCCGATCATCCAAGCCGTCCAGCTCAGCTGGAAGGACATACTGCGGGTCGTCTGCATGGCCCTGATGAATGTTATTGCGGTGGTCGCCGCGATTTTCGGCGCCGCCTACGCGGTTCAGCCGGCGTACGGGATCGGCTTCTCGAAAGACGTCTATTTGTGGATCCCGATCGCGGGCAATATCCTGGCGGTCTTCATCATCCCCTTTGTCGGCAACCTGTCGGACAAGATCGGCCGCAAGCCGCCGATGATCGTCGCCGCGATCGGCTCGGGGCTGTTCTCGTTCGCCTATCTCTATGCTATCAGCATCCACAACGTGTGGATGGCCATCGTCATGTCGCTGCTCATGTGGGGCGTCGTCTACCAAGGCTACAACGCCGTCTTTCCGAGCTTATTCCCCGAACTCTTCCAAACGAAGACCCGAGTCTCGGCGATGGCCATCGGGCAGAATATCGGGACTACCATCACTGCCCTGCTTCCGGCGCTCTTCGCAGCCGTGGCGCCACCCGGCTCGACCAACATCCCGCTCACCATCGGTGCGATCACCTTCGGCGTGACGGTCATCGCGGCGGCCGCAGCCATGAGTGCCCGGGAGACCTATCGGATCCACCTCAATGACCTCGGCCATAAGGACGCGGTTCCCGTAAACAAGCGGGATTACGACCGGATGCGGGCGCAGATCCTTGCCGGCGCTAAGATCGGTTAGCTTCGTTAGGATAGATTTGTGACCTCGAGAATCATCTCCGATACGCCGGGCGTGTTTGCTCAAACTTTCTCGGTCCCGGACCATGCCATCGATGAACTGGGACATGTCAGCAATCTGAAGTATCTTGCCTGGATGCAGGATATCGCTATCCAGCATTCAGCCGCGCGAGGCTGGCCGGTGGAACGTTATTTTGAGAACGGAGCGGTTTGGGTTGTGCGCTCTCACTTCATCACCTACATCCATCCAGCTTTCGCCGGCGAAACGATTACGCTTCGGACCTGGGTTGCCGAATTTCGACAGCGAAGCTCGTCGCGCCAGTATCTGGTCCGGCGAACGAACGACCAGCGAGTGTTGGTTGAAGCTGAAACTGTTTGGGTTTATGTGAATCGCCAAAGCGGTCGGCCACAAAGGATCCCCGATGAATTGCGAGCTGCGTTCGAGGTGGTCTCGGTGCATGCTTGAGGATGGATGTATTTGCAAGGCCAACGGAGTCCACGGCGCGACGTCTCAAACGCAAAACGCCTCACCTGCCGAAGAGCGTGCGACGAGTCGCGGAGGAAGAAGATTTCACCACGGAGACACAGAGAGCACCAAGATCTGCAGGGGAGAGGAAGGTTTGTTGGAGCGGTTGTCCGCGTTTTTTCGCGTTTGGAAATTTGGCGTTTGTTCGTGGTAGTTGCTTGAGGATGGATGTATTGCAACGCGAAAAGCCAAGCGATACCCGAACTGCCTGAGAGTGTGTCCGCGGGTACCCCGAAGGAAACCTTCGCGCTCTCTGTGTCTCTGTGGTGAAATTCCCCAACGTTCTTAGGAAATTGTGACTGCCTTGCTCCGGAACCGGCTGACTGTTTCGGGTTGGGCAACCTTGCAGCTGACCGGCG
>DATMQC010000190.1:0-4954 GCA_035567275.1 Chthoniobacterales bacterium
CAAAGGCGCATTCATAGGGAAAATATAGCTCGGCCGAGGCCGCGCGCGATACAATCTTTAGCCTGGAAATTTCACGAGCCAGAGCACTCGCGAAATTTTCAGCCCTGGAGCCGCTCAGGAAGCGGCTCGGAAGAATGGGACTCCCGCCTTCTGTATTCTGAATTCTGTATTCTGTATTCCCCCTCCTCCTCACCTCCCCTCCGCGGTCCCACGCGATGTCAGCGCGTAGTTCAACGCGGCTTCCAGGTCTCCCTGCGTGAAGGCGCTGCGGATTTGGGGATCGTCAAGCAGTGCTACAACCTTCCGATTTGTGAGTACCCCGACGATGTCCCCGCTCTGCAGATCCGCGACGATCCGCGGATCTCTTTCGAGCTCGACAATTTGCGGGCTCTCCCAGATTCGGCGAAAGCCGGGGTATTCTAACAACTTCTGTATCGCTTCCGGATCCTCAATTACCCGGCTGTACTTATCAAGGTCGCGATAAAATCTACGAGGAAACGGGTCTATCGAATCCAACAGCGTGCGCCCATATCCGAGTTCGACCGAATTTTCCAATTTCGCAAAATTCAGGACGAGACTTCCGGAGCTTTCATTTTTCGCTCGCTGGATTTCGACCTGATTTTCAGCGATTCGGCCAATGACCTTCAAACTTATAAGGACGCACCAGACAAATAGGAGCCCATAGCCAAGACCGATGATTCCGCCTCCGACACCGTAGATCAGCCGCACGACGGGGGATTCACAGTCCCTCGTTCGTTTGAAGAGCAAGCGTCCAACCAACGCGATTATATTGAAACTAAGAATCCAGATCAGGATCGCAGCCAGAGGGAAAAGAAACAGTGCGGGAAGATAGGGAGACAAAAATTCGCTGACCCGGCTGCTGTAGTTCAACACGAGGTAGCCTGCAGCGAAAAACGCAACGAGGCCGGTTAACTGTCTCATCAGCCCTTTGCCCCACCCACGGACAACACTCACGAGAATCCACAAAGCGGCGGCTAGAAAAACCGCAGTTTGCCACTCGTGTGACGCTTGAATGTAGCCGGCGCTAGCCATCACGTCAGCGAGGCCTCGCCTCAGACCAGCCTGAGCTTGTTTGAGCCCGATGTCTCAGGAAATGATCACAGAGGACAAGGCAAGCCATCGCCTCGACCATCGGAACCGCCCTCGGCAAAACACAAGGATCATGACGACCGCGCGCCGACAACTCCGTCGGCTCTCCGGACGTGGTCACGGTCTCTTGGGGACGAAGTATCGTTGCAGTCGGCTTGAATGCGACTCGAAAGAAAATATTTTCTCCGTTGCTGATTCCCCCTTGAATGCCGCCGGAATAATTCGTCCGAGTTCGCACCCTGCCTTCCCTCATTTCGAAAGCGTCGTTATGTTCGGCGCCGGTTAACTCTGTCCCGGCGAAGCCCGATCCAATCTCAAAACCCTTGGTCGCTGGCAAGCTCAGCATCGCCTTCGCCAGATCAGCCTCCAACTTGTCGAAAACCGGTTCTCCAAGACCGGGAGGAATTCCGCGGGCGACACACTCAATCACTCCGCCGACCGAGTTTCCTTCCTTCCGCATCGTCTTGATCAGTTCAATCATCCGTTCGGCAGCAACCGGATCCGGGCAGCGAACGATTGATTTTTCGACGTCCGCAACTTCGACCTTCGAGGAGTCCACAACTGCCTCAACGCGATGCACCCGCTTTACGTAAGCAACTATCTCAAATTCAGAAAACCAGGCGCGCAACACCTTCTTGGCAATCGTACCCGCAGCAACTCGGCCGATGGTTTCCCGGGCCGAAGCGCGGCCCCCGCCCTGCCAATTGCGAATGCCATACTTCGCTTGATAGGTGTAGTCAGCGTGAGAGGGCCGAAAAGCGGTCTCCATCTCTTGATAAGCTTCCGGACGCGCATCCTTATTCCACACCATGATCGAGATTGGCGTACCTAAAGTGTACCCTTCAAATACGCCGGAGAGAATCTGGCATCGATCCTCTTCCGCCCGCTGCGTCACGATTTCGCTCTGTCCGGGTCGTCTCCGGTCGAGGTCCAACTGCAGATCAGCCTCTGAAAGAGGGATCCGAGGAGGGCACCCGTCGACGACCGTTCCAACACCACCGCCGTGTGATTCACCCCAAGTAGCGACACGGAATAATACGCCAAAAATCGAGGACATTTCTGAGAATCAGAATTACTCGAAGCTCAAAGCGCTCGCAAGTTATGAGGCAACCGTTTTTATCGGACGCGAAGACCTCCACGGCTCTTTGACTCGTGCAAGGAACTCGGAATGGTGAGTCTATGGGCCCCGGTAGGGTACGTGGCAGGGGCAGATCTACTTAAGCGCTAACTTAAGCGCAAAGTAGGCGAAGCGTCCCGCTTTGCACGCCTCAAAACCGCGCAAACCGAGACGGTTCGCCTACATCGTAGCGCGTTTGTGAGCGCTGCACCGCTTTAAGTTAGCGCTTATGGGGCAGATCTCCAAGCTGCCCGGCGAGAATAGCGATTTTTGGCGATGTTCGCCTATTTATGGGAGGGACGGCCTCTGTGCCGTCCGACTAATTATTTTCAATTCGAGTAAGAATAAGAGGGAGAAAAATGGGACGGCACGGAGGCCGTCCCTCCCTGTACTTGGCGCACCGGGAAGGATCAGCTGTAAGGTGGGCGAAGAGCAAACGGCGATACAGCTTTGACTAAGTCCATGAGCAGAACGAACGTCTCCCTTAATGATTGCCCAACCTAAGCTGACTGTTCCAGATACGTTTCCATCATTCAGCCTCTCCCGCATGATAAAGACTGTCTTTGACCCTCGTGCATGCGAACGAGTGGCGATCTTGATCGATCTGGATGACCCGCAGGACATTAAAAACTTTGCGTTTTTGAAGAACCCGGACCTGACGATTCAAAAATATGCTTACGAGGTGTTTTACAAAGGGTTGAAAAACGGTGTTCTCAGTGAGCTAAACCTCAGCGGCGGCGAAATTTTCGCGTACAAAATCACGGGAGGAAGTAACCTTGATCTCCCGGATGCCGCAGTTGCGCCCGATGGCACCAATCTGAGCTTTGAAAACGACATCTATCCGAACTATAACCTTATTCTTTGTATTTCGACCTATTCGGCAACTGCGCCCCTGACTGCTTTCGCCAAAAAATTTGGCTTCAGAGGTGCCACCCTTCACGGCTTAAATCAGATTATTCTGAATAGCGGTCTGGCGGTCGACTACGATCAGGTCAGCAAAGATGCTGAGAAACTGCGTCTTGGTATGACCCGGGCCGACTGGGTTGAAATTGATTTCACCTATGGTCGGGACGAATTCACGCTACGGCTTGAACTGAGCAAACAAGAGGCCCAGAAAAGCCATGGTCTGTGCCGCGGGAAACCGGATATTGCAAACTTGCCTGCAGGCGAAATCTACTATGTGCCCACCGGTGCTTCCGGCCAGTTCCCGCTGAAATTTGAAGACGGTACCATCGGGCTGATGACTGTAAAGGGTGGCAGAATCGTGGACTCCAGCCTACTCAAGGGAAACCAGGAGACGATTGACGCTCACAAGCAGAAACTCCAGAGCGATCCATTGACAGGTGAGCTGGGAGAGCTCGGATTCGGCACCCAGTTACTGCCAGTATCCGGCCGCGATATTCAGGATGAGAAAATCCTCGGCACACTTCACGTGGCAACAGGGCGAAGTGATCATCTTGGCGGGCGTCTGACTCCGGACAAATTCGTCAACAAAAAGAATGCGACACACGACGATATATTGTTCGCGCCGCACAAAACCCCGGAAATCAATGTTCCCCAGGTTCGAATGAAACGGAACGGGAAGGTAGAGATCCTGATTGAGAGTTTTCAACCGGCTCCGTACATGGCTGACCTGCTCGCATAGAATCTGAGCAGAACCGAATCCCGTGTTAGCGAGGCCGCGCCTCAGATCTCAAGGTCGCGTTGGGAGTAGCGCCAATTGGGCGAAGCGGCCTCGCTATAGAGTCCTTGTAAAGCGAGACCCTCTAATCTGCTTCAAGTGCCGGCGACTTGGCGTCTTTCCTCCCGATGACGAGCATGTACGAAACCGATCTTCTTCTCAACCAGTATCTCCTTTTTCACTACGGGACCGCAGAGGATCAACTGCCATACGCTTTCGGGCCGCGGGATTCGCTCTTTTTCCCTCTGCGATGCGTGACCGAGTTTCTTCCAGAGATCGGGAAGGTTGAGCGTTCCCTTGACCTTGGTTGTGCCGTTGGACGCTCCACGTTTGAACTCTCGCGCTGGTCCGACGAAGCCCTCGGGATAGACTCTTCTCATCGATTTATTCAATGCGCTCAATCTATCCAGAAAACAGGCCGAATTGAGATCCGGCGCACCGAAGAGGGAGCAATCGTCACGCTCCTGCAAAGGGAGTTACCTTCGGATATCCGCCGTGAATCATGCAGGTTTGAAGTCGGAGACGCTACCAGTTTGGGGTCCGAGATCGGTTCGTTTGACGTCGTCCTGGCGGCTAATTTGATCGATCGCGTTGGCCAGCCGCGAAAATTACTGCGATCTCTCGCGGAGACTGTTCGTTCTGGCGGTCATCTGATTTTGACTTCTCCATACACTTGGCTGGAGGAATTCACGCCAGCTGCAGAATGGATGGGAGGAACCCGCGATAATCTCGGCCATGCGACGCTATCGCTCGAGGGCTTGACCACTGCATTGAACAGTACTTTCAGCCATGAACAAACCAAAGACATGCCGTTCCTGATCCGCGAACATGCGCGAAAATTTCAGTGGAGCGTAGCGCAAGCGACCCTTTGGAAGAGGAAATAAGCCGGCAACGGCTGCGAGGGACCGCAAGCCCTCCAGGCCTCCACCGGTCATCGTTGCCACGACCGGAAGGGCATTGCTGGCCGTTCCCCTGGAGCTGGAGGGCGTCCGCTCCGTCGGCGCCGCTGTGAAACGGTGCCAATTTTCGGCCGGCAGCGGCTGCGA
>DATMQC010000191.1:0-5081 GCA_035567275.1 Chthoniobacterales bacterium
AGCGTCGTCTACGATCGCTACGGAAAAGAGTTCGGGAAAATTTTTATCCAGAATCGCGAGCAGGTGTCCCTCGACCAGATTTCACCCTACCTGGTGGATGCGGTGGTGGCAGCGGAAGATAACCGGTTCTACGAACACAGCGGGGTGGATCTATTTGGGATCTTTCGTGCGATGCTAAAGAACACGCAGGCCGGGCGGATTCGGCAAGGGGCAAGCACTGTCACGCAGCAATTGGCAAGGAACGTGTTCGATCTTCGAGATCGCACCTACGATCGCAAAATACTCGAGGTATTTCTTGCGATGCGCATCGAGCGTACGATGCCAAAAACCAAGATCATGGAGCTGTATCTGAACCGGGTCTACCTTGGGGGCGGACTGTACGGCGCACAAGCTGCTGCCAAAGGTTATTTTGGCAAACCGGCTAAGGATCTCGCCGTCGGAGAGGCTGCGATGTTGGCGGCTCTTTTAAAGAGTCCTAACAATCTTTCGCCTTGGCACAATCTCGAGGCTGCCACGCAGGAGCGGGACTTTGTCCTTACTCGGATGGTCGAGGAGCACAAGATCGCACCAGAAGTCGCTGAGGCTGCAAAGCGGGAACCGTTGATGGTTCTGCCGAAAACGGGCGTTGTATCCCAGTCTTATGCAATAGATCAGATACATCAGCAGGTGCAAGGGAAGGTGGGTCTTGAGTCGATAGAAAGCCAGGGATATCGCATCTATACAACTCTCGATCCGGTGTTGCAGAGAACGGCGGAGGACTCCCTTCGCCGGGAGTTGAGCAAGGTCGAGGCTCAGCCAGACTATCAGCATCAGAAATATGCGGATTACACGAGCTTCCTCAAAAACTGGAAAAGCACACACGCCGGCCCGGGATCGCCCCCCCTTCCGGAATATTTGCAGGGCGCTGTCGTGGCTGTAGACAATAGGACAGGCGGGATTATGGCTTTGGTCGGTGGGCGTGATTTCGTCCAGAGCGAATACGATCGCGTGCTTCAGTCGAAGCGACCACCCGGATCAGCGTTTATCCCTCTGGTTTTTAGTGCTGCATTAGCAAAGGGGGTATTTCCAGGCTCTTTATTCGAGGACATGCCGCTCGATAATCGACAGGTAATGATTGGCGGTACGACGGGAATTCTGGGTGAATGGGGAGTCGAGCGGCCGGATAATCGATATGAGGGTGCGGTGCCGATGCGCCGGATTTTGGCTCTCTCGAAGAACGCCGCAACAGTTCGCGTGGGCGTGGAAGCCGGATTGGACAGCGTTCTGCAGCTCGCAAAGAAGGCGGGAATTCAAGACGATTTGCGACCTTACCCGGCGACTTTTCTGGGAAGCAGTGAAGTTACGTTGGGGGATCTTGTCACATCGTACACTATGTTTCCTGGGAACGGCTCGCGACCTGAGCATTTGATGCTTGTGACGAGAATTGAAACCCAGGACGGGAGAGAAATCTATCGTGCCGAACCCAAACGCGTTTCTGTGATAGAGCCCGGAGTAGCGTTTGAGATGCATTCATTCTTAACAGAAGTCATGCAGACCGGAACGGCTTCGAACGCGAAGCAACAATTTGGTCTGCAACAATTCCCGGTAGCCGGCAAAACCGGTACGTCATACAACTTCACTGATCTCTGGTTTGTCGGCTATGACAGTGCGATTACGTGTGGAGTATGGGCCGGATTCGATAAACCGCAGACGATTTTCCGCGGAGCTTTTTCAAATCAGATCGTTCTACCTATTTGGACGGACATCATGAACGCGTCTTTCGCGAATCAGCCTCCACGCGAATTGGGGCGACCGATTGATTTGAAGCGAGTTGAGGTCTGCCTGGATACGGGCCTTCCCGCGTCGCCGAAGTGCATGCTCAGTACGGTAGCTGACCCCTGGACGCCGCCGCGCAAAGGAACCTTTTTCGAATTTTGTACGGCCAAACAATTGCCGAAGGAGACCTGTTGGTTGCATGGCGACGATACCAGGTCTTTTGTTCACAACCTGCGCACTCAGGATGTTCCCAGAGCAACGAGTGCGAAGGATTCTGCTCAGATTACTTCTGTTTTGATCCGCGAGGCGACAGTACTTGGAGATGATCCCTACCAATCTGTGAAGCCTAAGCAAAAGGAACCGGAACAGTTGGCCCAATCCAGTAAGCCGAGTTGGACGCCGGCTCCGCGCGCCCTTCCGGTGGATAAGCCTCCAACGGAAGTTCGGCGAGCCGAACCGGTCGGCCCCCTTGATCGCCAGCCGCAGCCGCCCCCCTTGGATTTACCGACTCCACCCCCTGTGGATCTGAACGACGATCCGACGAATCTCTAGTCCTGAAAAGTCGCGGGCTTAGGCGCTCGCGAGAGTTTCGTGCTTTGGAGCCATTCAGGAGGCGCTTCAGCAGCGTGGTGGAGCCCGAACCGCGCGAAGGAACTCAACCGAGGCTAAACCAATGATCCGGATGTCCGGCATAAAGAACGAATTTGAAATTCACGATAAACGATTTCTTCATCTGATTCTCGGAAACGCTTGGGTTGAAAGGCTTTACACCGGAACGCTTTGGGCCGAAGGGCCGGTGTACTTTGCCGATGGAGATTATCTGCTTTGGAGCGATATTCCAAATAACCGAATGCTTAGATGGGCCGGCGGACACGCGAGCGTCTACCGGGATTTTTCCAACCATAGCAATGGCAATACGAGGGATCGTCAAGGACGCCTCATTACCTGTGAACATGGTGGCAGGCGATTAACTCGCACAGAGCCTGACGGCGCGATTACCGTGTTGGTCGATCAGTTTCAAGGGAAGAAGTTAAATTCCCCAAATGACGTGGTGGTGAAGTCGGACGGAACCATTTGGTTTACCGATCCTCCCTACGGCATTTTAAGCGACTATGAGGGGCAGGCAGCCGAAAGCGAGTACGGCGGGGCACACGTCTTCCGTTTCGATCCGGCAACCGGCCTCCTCGAAGTCATTGCCGATGACTTCAACAAACCGAATGGAATTGCCTTCTCTCCTGACGAGAGGACCCTTTATATCGTCGACACAGGCTTTTCACACACACACGAGGGCGAACACCATATTCGCACCTTCTCGGTGGACCGGGAAGGCCGGGTGAAGGGCGGCTCAGTTTTCGCCGAGATTTCCCCGGGCTTGGCCGATGGTCTGCGCGTTGATATCCAAGGCAACGTTTGGACCAGTGCCGGAGACGGTATCCATTGCTACGCTCCCGACGGATGTCTGTTTGGGAAGATCTTGGTTCCGGAGACCGTGTCGAATCTAACGTTTGGGGGCCCGAAGCGAAATCGGCTTTTCATCACGGCAACCACCTCCCTTTATGCTGTGTATGTTGGAGTGACCGGCGCACAAAGGCCCTGAGAGCACGGACGGAAATCACTTTTGATTAGGAGCATTTGGGCCTCGCGCAAAGGTACGCCGAGGCACGCGAAGGATAAACTTTGGCGACAAACACTTTAAGACAAACTTTAAATTAAAGCCATGCCTTTGCGTACCTCTGCGTACCTTTGCGTGATGTTTCGCCAAGATTCTCTCGAGCGGCGTGGGCCTACGTGCGGGCAGCTCGGAGAGTCGGTTAGCCCCCGGCAATTGCGGGTACAATGCTTACCTCATCCCCAGATTTGACCGGCGTCTCTGATTCCTGCAAAAAACGAATGTCTTCGTCGTTAACAAATACATTCACAAATCGACGGATATGATCTTGCTCGTCACAGATGCGCTCCTTCAATCCAGGATAACTAATTTCCAAGCTATCGAGGACCTCGCGTATCGTGCCGCCCTCTGCGTCGACGATTTCCTGATTTTGGGTGAGTTTGCGTAGCGGAGTAGGGATTCGAACGGGAATTGCCATAAAATTAGATTGACTGAAGCTCGTGCTCGAATAGTGCTTCAAATGCTTTCAGGTTTGGACGTATCAGTTTTGGTTCTCCGACTTTGTCGACAATTGCCTCCTGAGTTTTCAGACCATGGCCGGTGATACAAAGGACAATTGATTCGTCACGCGGGATGCGGCCGGATTCGATTAATTTCTTCGCGCAAGCAACCGTGACGCCTCCCGCTGTTTCAGCGAAAATCCCCTCTGTTTCAGCCAGCAGTTTGATCGCGTCTACGATTTCGGTGTCCGTACAGTCTTCCGCCGTTCCGCCTGTTTCTTTCATCGTGCGGATTGCGTAGTAACCGTCTGCCGGAGTGCCGATCGAGAGTGATTTGGCGATCGTCTGGGGTCGCGGTACCGGTCGCACGACTTCGGTATCGTTTTTGATTGCAGTGCTGATCGGAGAACAACCTGCTGCTTGCGCGCCATAGATGCTGAAAGGGCCTGGTTTCGGCAGCCCAAGTCTGAGGAATTCCTTATAAGCCTTGTGAATTTTCGTCAGAAGCGATCCGCTTGCCATGCAAACCACAGTGTGCCTGGGAAGGCACCACCCCAGTTGTTCGATGATCTCGAATCCCATCGTCTTCGAGCCCTCGGCATAATAGGGCCGGAGGTTAACGTTGACGAATCCCCAACCGTATTTGCCAGCGACTTCCGAGCAGAGACGATTCACCTGGTCATACGGGCCCCGAATTCCAATGACATTTGTGCCGAAAACCAGCGAGCCAAGAACTTTGCTCGGCTCAAGATCCGCCGGAATCAGGACAAAGCTGCGCAATCCTGCCGATGCCGCATTCGCTGCAACTGAATTTGCAAGATTTCCGGTCGAAGCGCAGGCCACGGTGCTGATCCCGAGCTCTTTGGCTCGGCTGAGAGCGACGGAGACGACACGGTCCTTGAACGAGAGGGTAGGATAGTTGACGGTGTCATTCTTTACATAGAGTTCCTCGACACCGAGGCGGCGGGCCAGGTTACGCGCCGGAATCAGCGGAGTGAATCCGCATTGCAGTCCCACAGTCGGCTCGTTTTCGATCGGAAGAAGTTCGCGGTATCGCCACATCGAATGTGACCTGGATGATATTTTTTCGCGAGTGAGAGCCTTGCCAATTGCTTCATAATCAAAAGCCGCTTCGAGTGGCCCAAAATCGAATTCGCAAACGTGGACGGCTTCCTTCGGGTATTGGCGACTACACTCTCGACATTGGAGATGCGAAA
>DATMQC010000192.1:0-29667 GCA_035567275.1 Chthoniobacterales bacterium
GCAGCCTTGAATCTTACTCGGGGCGAGTCGGGGAAGGTTATCCGGCGTACCAGAGGACCGCCCAGAAGTGGCACGCTGTGCCGGCGCCTACAAACAAGTGCCAGATGAAGTGAGCATACCGGAACCGCTCGGCGACAAAGAATATAACTCCCACCGTATAAGCGAGTCCTCCGGCTGCGATCCAGAGCAGACCTTCAAGCGGTATACGCTGCCAGAACAGGCGAATCGCGAACAGTCCGATCCAGCCAAGTCCAAGATAAAGCCAGGTGGCAAACCAGCGAGTCTGCAACTCGCCGAAAAGCGTTAATGCTATTCCGAAAATCGCAAGGGCCCAAACCAGTCCGAAGAGCGCCCAGCCCCAACCGCCTCGCAGCGCTCCAAAAGTAAAGGGAGTGTATGTCCCGGCAATGAGGATAAAGATCGCAGAGTGATCGAAACGGAGGAAGAGTTGCTTAATCCTGCTTTGCGGCAATGCGTGGTAAACCGTGGAAGCAAGGTAGAGTGCAACCATCGACGCAGCAAAAGTAACGGCGCCGGCAAGACTTAAAAGGTCCCCGCGTTGAACTGCCGAACGAAATAGAAAGGGCATTCCGGCTATAATTCCCAGCAGACAAAGACCGGCACTGACGCTATTGGCGATCTCTTCACCCGGTGATTGGGGGCGCTTGTAGCGCTTGAGCGTTTTCGTCGCGGGACTCATGAAAACGTAAACATCTTTATCGTAAGACGGTCGAAACTCGATCCGTTTGAGTTCAATTTATGATTAGCCTGGAGCTGCTCAGGAAGCGGCTCGGAAGAAAATGGGACTTAAATCCAGGCAGAACAGAGTGAATTCTTTCTTCCTCGATTTGTGAGCGATGTGCGCTGGTGGGGCGTCAGCCTTGCCGAAGTTGTGGATTTTGGCAAGTTCTCCTTTTTTCTGAGTCGAAGTTGGAAGGGCGCAGCCGAAGGTATTTTTGTTTCGGGGGTAGACTCAGTTAGGGTCGTGTCTCAAAAGAGGGCGAACACTCGGTAGATGAACCGGATCTCCGAGCCGGCCGGTTCTTGGCGGGCAGCTCGAGGATCTGCCCCTACCGTGGGCTGGCGGTGACGACGGGCCAGGCCAGGCGACCGTTGACACAGAGCGCAAGCCGGAGATCTACCTTCAAAATCACATCATGTTTTTGATCCGCGCAGTCGATCCCTGTGTGGGCGGCCACCCCTTGGGCAGGTGCCGTTGAAGTAGATTCTTGCATTTGACTTCTCCTTCTCTTTTAGAAGTTTCGTGCCGCTTGGAGTAGTAAGCGAAATCCTTATAGGGAGACGTAGTCCAACCCCCCGGGGGATTTGTCGGGATCTGAGTATTCGTTATCTACTCAAGCCCTCATCGCCCTTTCACAACACTTTGATCGCCAAGGACATGCTATCAGCGTTCAAGCGTTCATGGGAGCACCAGAGACGCCTTTTCGGAATTTGGCTTAATAGTACAGCAATCCCCTGTACCATGAGACAAGCTGGTACCCACAAAATAGCCAAAGGATGGCGCCACCCGCCAGATAGGGACCGAAGGGAATCTTTGAGGACCATTCACGTTTTCCAAGTGCTAACGTTGTGAGGCCAATAGCAGCTCCAAAAACTGAGGCGGCCGGAATAGTAAAAAGAACACCTTGCCATCCGACGAAAGCACCGATCGCGGCGATCAATTTCACATCTCCAAGTCCCATTGCCTCACGCGGAAATTCGCCGTATCGCATCCTTCCGTGAAGCTGGACCACCTCTGCTAGAGGGATTGTTTCCCGCGCTGTCACGATTCGATCAACATAGAAGTTCAGATCGAGATCTTTGAAATGGCTTCCGTTAAGTACAACTTCATCTGCCCGGACCAGTATCCTGTCCGACTTCCTGAAAAAATGCTCGCTCCAGGTAAATGGTTCCCCGTCAATCAGGATCCGCGGTTCGCCATCGGAAGCTACTTCGAAGCTGAACCGGGTGGAGTTGTTCAAGGAAACCTTGTAACGCCCGAACACGAGCTTTCCCACTTCGGTCACAAGATAAAGAATGAGCGCCCCGGAGAGAGCGCCTGCCGCCGAACGTCCAAGGGCTGTCGTAACGGATGAGGTATGGTGGAGCCGCGGTATCAACAGGCTGAGCACAAGGCCGGCAGCCAATCCGCCTTTACTCAAAACGTCGGGAATCAGGAAAAACTCAAAATCAATAAACGTTATGACGACAAGCAGAGAGAGAAGCACCAGGACCGGCAGCAAAGTTGGAAATGCCGTCTGGGACGCAGCTCCTGCAAACAAAATGGCGGTGAGCAATTCGACAACAGGATAACGCCAGCCAATGGGCTTTTTGCAATTCGCACAACGGCCACGCAGAAAGAGCCAGCTGAACAATGGAATGTTCTGGATCGCGGGAATGGAGTGCCGACAATGCGGACAATAGGACCGTGCGGGCTTCATTAATGAGATATTGCGCGGTATGCGATAGATGCAGACGTTCAGAAAAGATCCGACAATTGCTCCAGAGACGAACGCCGCCGACAGGAAAAAGCCATCCATCGTTTTTGCCGGGCGCCGGGCGGACTATTTCGCAAGATCGGGTTCAACGATCTCACAAAGAAGATGAATGATGACTTTGTGTGCTTCCTGAATCCGCGCTGTTGTGTAGTAAGGAATTAGTATTTCCAAATCAGAAAGACCTCGGCAAAACCCGCCATCGCGGCCAAGAAGGGCGATTGTTTTCATTTCCTGTTTCCTGGCCTGCTCGAGCGCGCGGCGAATATTTTCAGATTTTCCGCTGGTGGTCATGGCAATCAACAAGTCGCTTGGCGACCCAAAGGCTGCGACCTGGCGGGCAAATAGTTCGGCGAAGGAATAATCGTTTCCTATGGCGGTCATCAACCCGCCGTCTGCTGCTAAACACAAAGCAGGGTAGGGTCGCCGATCGGATACAAAGCGGCATGCCAGTTCTGTAGCGAGATGCGAGCTGTCAGCCGCGCTTCCTCCATTTCCGCATACCAGGACTTTATGTCCCGAAAGCAATGTCTCGCGAATGATGCCGGCTGCCCTGGTTAACGGCTCTTCCAAATCGAATAAACTGCCAATCGCCGCTATTGAATCGTTGAGACTGTCCCTGATGGACATACATGACACTGTTCGCTCAGCAGGACGATTTCAAGTTGGAAATCTGCTTCGAACTCCGTACGCTTCGAATCATGCGTTACCTGGCATCCCTTTTGGCTCTGATCGTCCTCGCAGGCTGCGAATCGACAGATGATTCCTATGTCCCCGGCCGAATTCCCAAAGAGACGGCTATAGCCATTGCAAGTCGCGCAAACAGACAATACCCGTATCCGTTGTCAAAGGTAACTCGGGCTTCCTGGCGTCCTGAGCACGGGTATTGGGCTATCGATTTCAAAGATGCCGATGAAGAGTATGGCAAGTTCTACCTGGTAAACGGCAACGGTAAAATCGTCGGTACTGGAAGAATTGAAGGGGATAATTATTTCTAGCGAGGCCGGGTCTCAGACCAGCGAGATGTAGGGTACTTCGGAATCCGGCCAAGCTCGGGTCAGAATGGCCAAAAACCGAAGGGAGGGGGAAATACAACCCGACCCTTGTAACCGTTTCTCGAGTTGTTGCCAAAATGGTTGTAGGAACGCTGATCGTAATTTCCGTTATTGCTCGCTTGATACTGACGGGCACGCGGCGCCGTGCCGAAGACGGTTACGGGAGTGCCGACGGAGACAGCCTGGAAAAATGCTATGGCCTTTTCCTCCGGCATTCGGACGCACCCATGAGAAGCCGGGTAGCCCGGTAGGTAGCCCGCATGGAGTCCGATGCCGGGAGCAAACTGCATGAAATAACGCATTGGCGCATTGATGAATCGAGTCCCGGCCGGCCTCGTCATGTCGATATCCGCGTCTAAGACCACGGTTCTACCCGAGCGATCAACGATGCGGCCGTAGATGCTGGAGACATGCTTCAAATCCTTATTGCTGATATGAAAGGCTCCAGTCGGTGTCAGGTGGCCGGGTCTTCCCGAAGAGACCGGAGACTCCATAATGGCGCGATCGTTATACAGAAGATAAACCTTTTGCTCGGTTAGATCGAGCTGGACCGAGTATTGAGCGGACGCCGAACGTTCCAGACAGATAAAGGCCAACAACGCGAATGCGAAAAATCTCATAGTGATTCGGTAAGGCGATTCAAGTTTCGTAGGCGACTGAACCGCCGCCAGGTTACCTTAATTTTGAGCGACCATCAATTGAGCTATAATAGGCAAAACATGGAACTGACGGCGGATGTTGCAGGACTGCGCAAGGAGTACACATTGCGCGGGTTACACCGAAATGAACTCGATCCTGATCCGTTTCTGCAATTTGGGCGGTGGTTTGATGAATCCGTTCGAACCGCAGGGGATCGTGAGCCGAATGCAATGACGTTGGCCACTGCATCAAAGCAAGGGACGCCTTCCGCCCGCATTGTTCTTCTGAAGGGCTTTAGTGAGCGAGGACTCATATTTTTCACCAGCTACGAGAGCAGGAAAGCGCGCGACCTGGCCGAAAATCCGCGCGCGGCTTTGAACTTTCATTGGCCATGGCTCGAGCGCCAAATCCAGATAGAGGGGAGCGTTGAAAAAGTCAGCCGGGAAGAATCCGAAATCTATTTTAACAAACGGCCGATCGGAAGCCGCCTTGGCGCGATTGTTTCGAAGCAGAGTTCCATCATTGAGAGTCGGGAGGTTTTGGAGCACAAGCTCGAACAGGTCGCGGCCGAGTATCGGACCAGTACACCCCCGGTTCCGGAGTTGTGGGGCGGATATCTTGTGTGCCCTGAGCGATTCGAATTTTGGCAAGGGCGGGAAAATCGCTTGCACGACCGTTTTCTTTACTCAAGAAAAACGGGAGGTGGTTGGCAGATCGACCGCCTCTCACCTTGAAAACAATTTCACCACAGAGACACGAAGCGCACGAAGATTTTCTAAATAAGAAATTCGCGTCGAACGGCTCAGCTGATTTCGATACGTTTGGTGCTGATGCGAGCCTGCCGCTTTTTTTCTTGCAGAATGCTGCAAATTCAGAGCAACCCAATTTTCCTGCGCAACCAGACGACAGCGCCACTCTACATTACGCGTGAAAGCAAACCATCCCAAATACCTTCGTGCCCTCTGTGTCTCTGTGGTGAATCTTTTCTCTGATGTCTCTTCATCTTCAGTCCCTCCCGGCTCCCCGCTTTAGTCTTGAGAAGACGCTCAATTCTGGACAGGTGTTTCATTGGGTGCCCTGCAAAGGCGGCTTTGCGGGAACGATTGCTGAAGATGTTGTCTATTTCGAACAGAATGGTGAAACACTCTCATTTGTCGGGACAGACGAAAGCTCTGCCGTGAGTTACCTGGCACTGGACCATCCGCTCGATGAAATCCTTAACAGCTTCCCCGATGACGCCGCGATGAAGCTGGCCGCGGAATATAGCGTAGGCATCCGAATCATTCGTCAACCCTCCTGGGAATGCCTTGCCACATTCCTGACATCAGCGGTGAAGCAGGTTCACCAGATTCGAGCAATGTCGTTTGCAATTCGGCATCGGTTTGGGCGCCGGTTGCAGTGCGGTGATCTATGCGCATACTCCTATCCCAGCCCCGAGACCCTTGCGACGGTTGGGTCCGAACAGCTCATCGAATGCAAACTTGGTTTTCGGGCCCGGAACCTTCTCTCGACAGCGCGAATGGTCGCCGGCAGAGAAATCGATCTTGAAGCAATTCGGAAATTGCCAACTGCAGAAGCGCGGCGCGCGCTGGTCCAATTGCCGGGAGTGGGAGAAAAGATTGCAAATTGCGTCCTTTTGTTTGCTTACGAAAGACTTGATGCCATCCCAATCGACGTTTGGATTGCGCGAGTATTAAGCGAGGCTTATTTCAAGGGGCGTGGAAAGATTCCAATCCCGGAAATGAAGAACTTCGCCGCAAATTATTTTGGAGCTTATGCGGGATACGCTCAACAATATCTGTTTCATCACTGGCGCCTGACCTACCGGAAAAAAGGATGATCGATGTAGCTCTCTGTCCGAGTGAGATTCGCCGGCTTTCCGCAACCGATTTGAGCGGTGTAACCACCGTTGTTTTTGACGTTCTGCGCGCCACCTCTTCGATGATTACGGCTCTGGCTGCGGGCGCGCTGGAGATTTATCCGGTCAACTCCGTGGAAGAGGCAAGAGAGCGCAAACTAAAGGAGCCCGATCTTCTTCTTGCTGGTGAGCGGGGCGGGTTACCGCCGCCGGGATTCGATCTCGGAAATTCACCGGACGAATTTGAGAAAACAGTTGGGCGCAAAGTGGTCATGACGACGACAAATGGAACGATCGCTATTCAGAGCATGCGGCATGCTTCGGACGTGCTGGTCGGCGCTCTGCTGAACGTCGATGCACTGGCGAACTACTTGTTTCCCAGGCAGACAGAAGATCTGCTGCTGGTATGCGCTGGTACGGAAGAGGAGTTCAGTCTTGAAGACGCTATCGCCGCGGGTGCGCTCGTTGCGCGTCTCGCCGAGGATGATCGGCTATCAGATTCCGCGATCCTCGTTCGCGCGATCTACGAGCGGGTAGGAGACGACCTTGAGGAATGGCTGCGTCAAACAAAAAATGGCAAGGCGCTTCAGAAGATTGGCAAAGGTTCCGATATCGCCCGATGCGCGCGCCTTTCGATAAGCGATATCATTGGCCGCTTGTGGCAAGGCGCCGTCGTACGGCTCGAAACCTCAACAGATTAATTCCTTGAGCAGCCAGTCCAGACGATTTAATCTAGCCGCGGTTCGTCCATGTCGGATAGGAACAAGATCACTCTAGCGGTCTTTGGCTCGCTGGTTTTACACATCCTTATCATCCTTACGGCAAGCAAGTTGGCGTTAGGGCGTGATACCTCTCTCCCGGTCAAGAAAGAGGAGACACTGCCTGAGCTGACCATGCTAGACGCCGCGCCGCCGGAGCCGCAGAAGCAGGAGCGTCAATACCTTCGGACGAACGATGATCAGAAGACGGACCAGAAGCCTGCCGACTCGATGTTTGAATCCGACAAGGATACAGCCGCTGCAAGCGAGAAGCCTGCGGAAGGCAACGCTCCTGTACCGACACAGGGTGGAAAAGAGACTCCTGACATCGGATTTAAAGACGAACAATATTCGTTAGCGGACAAAGGGAGCGCCTTCTCAAGAGATCCAGGGCGTCAAGCCGTAGCTCAACAGGAACAACTAAAAGAGGAGAAAAAGGAGGAATCGAAGCCGGAGGAAACGCCGACGCCTACACCGGCCCCGACACCAACTCCTGAAGTGATACCGTCCGATGAGGAGTTGGCTATGCTTCGACCCACGCCGACGCCGAGGCCTACCCCTTCACGGCAGACGGTGCGCCCACAGCGGCAAAGCGCGCCTCCGACGGCTTATCGTCAAGAGCAGCGCGTTTCCCGGATGCAGGGCAATATCAACAATCGTGGCAGATCCTCGATCGCAGCGATCGGAACGCCTAAGGGAAGATTTGAAAAGGCTGTCCAGGATGCTGTTGGTTCGCGCTGGTATTATTACGTTCGCGAACGGGGCGACTTGATAAACATCGGGACAGTCGAGATTCGATTTTACGTGCGTCCGGACGGAAAAGTGGAAGATGTCCACGTGGTCCGTAATTCATCCAACGAAACTTTGGCCTCCACCTCACTCCAGTCGATTATTGAAGCAGATATACCGCCCATGCCCGCCGAACTGGCTCCTCTACTAACTGAGGACCGCATGGAATTCATGATGAGTTTTAATTTCACTTACTAGTTATGTATTACCTGGCTCTCTTCGAAAACGTACAAGATTTTTTTATCAAGGGCGGCGTTTTTATGGCGGTCCTGCTTACGATCTCATTTGTCGCCGTGACGGTCATCCTCCTCCGATTGGTCGCTCTGCGGCGACGCGCGGTTATTCCAGTCCTGATCGAAAAGGAAATTTATAAATTAAGGCCCGGAGATGATCCGGACCATCTCCGGCACCTGATACAAGACGATACCTCGCCGCTTTCCCGCATCGTTGAAGTTGCGGTCAGACCGTTTAAAGCGACGAAGCAGGAGACGCTGGAGGTGGTGCAATCGCGGGCCCGTCAAGAGATTGTCCGGTTGGAGAGCGGGCTTTTCGTCCTGGAAATCGTTGTGGGAATTGCGCCTCTTCTTGGCCTCCTTGGTGCCGTCGCGGGTCTAGTCAAAGTGTTTTCAAATATTGGCTCCGGAGCGATGTCAACCGCGGACCTCAAAGGGATTGCATCCGGTATCGGCGAAGCGCTCAGCACCACGATCGTGGGTCTCGCCATTGCGATTCCGGCCTTAGTCGCATTCAGCTATTTTTCGCGGCGCGTCGAGCGATTGGCGGTCGAAATGGAATCCTTGCTCACAGATTTGATTGAAAAGATTTTCCATGGTGGCAAGCAACGAGAGTCGTATGCGCCAGAGGGTGAACCGCTTGAGGAAGCTGCGCGATGAGATTTTACGTTAAGCGGAAACGAACTCCGCAGATCATCATCGTTTCTCTGATAGACATCTTCGCAATGCTGCTGATTTTTTTTATCGTCACAACCACCTTTAAAACAGCGCAGTCGGAGCTTTCCATCAAATTGCCGGAATCTAAGACCGCAACGGCAGCAAACAACCCTTCGGAGCCGATTGTTTTGGCGATTACTTCCGACGAAAAAATAGTCCTGGATGATCATCCGATAAAAAGCGTTGACGACCTGACTTCGGCGATTCAGGAGATGCAAAAAAAGACTCCCGAGCGACCTCTTGCAATGAAGGCAGATCAAAAGGTGTCGTTTGGATTTCTCGTGCAAGTACTCGACTCGCTAAAAAAGGCTGGTGTAAAAAATCTACCGACGTTCACAAAAGCGCCGCGACAGAATGATTCGTGACATCATTATTTACGGAAATGCGGTCCTTCGAACCAAGGGAAAACGGGTTGAGACTTTTGACGCCGAGTTGCGTGCTCTGGCAGCCGATATGCTCGAAACAATGTATAACGCCAATGGCATTGGTCTGGCCGCACAACAAGTAGGAGAAGTCCTCCAGTTAACCGTGATTGACGTTAGCCAGGCTGAAAGTCGTCCCAGTCAGATGTGGATCGATGGTGCGGAAGTAGATCCCAAGGAGCATATGCCACTTGTTCTGGTGAACCCGGAAATCCAGTTTGGGCAAGAAATTGAGGTTGGTTCTGAAGGCTGCTTGAGCTTTCCCGAAATCACCGGCGACATTCCGAGAGCGGTGAAGATAAGCGTCAAGGCCAGGGATCTGGATGGAAAATCTATTGAATTTGAAGCCGCCGGGTTACTGTCGCGTGCCGTGCAACACGAAGCCGACCACCTCAATGGAATTCTTTTCATTGATCGGATGTCTTCAGCGGCGAAATCCTCGTTGGCCGGGAAGTTCAAGCGCCTTGCTTCTGAATCGGGCTGAAAGCGCAATCGAATGAGTCCCGGCCATGAGCAAAGGTGTCCTTCAGACAAGTCGCAAAAGATCCGAGTTGCCGGCGCCAATCGGTAGACGGCGGATCATTGAACGCTGCTTTTGGCGAGTTGACATTTCGCTCGGATCTAATGAACCTAATCGTAAGTCGTATTGATACATTTGGTCGGGTCCCCTTAGAGAATGGTCGATCGATTGTGGCGCAAATGGAAAAGCTTTGAACCGCTTCGAGCGAGCTGGGATTGGGTATTCGGCCCTCTCGCGTTCGATGCCCCGGATTCTCCCCGAACGGATTCTACGGAGCTGCCCGCGAGCGCAAACGTCGACGTTGTCGCACGTGAACGGCCGCATCGAACTTTAATTTTCTCGACCATCGAGCGCATTCCACGCGCTTGGATCATATCCTTTGTTCTGCTGGCAGCCGTTTATATTGGAACTTGTGGAGTTCCAAGGTTGTTTGATCAGATCGATGGCCAGTATGCAGGAGCTGCGCGGGAAATGATTGAGCACGGGGATTGGCTTACCCCGACTCAGGATGGCGTGCCCAGACTGCAGAAGCCGCCGCTCGTCTATTGGTGTGAAATTGCTTCGGTTGGCATTTTGGGAAAAAATGAATTTGCTGCTCGATTACCGGTGGCGCTAGCTGCCATAGCGTGGTTTGCCGCTACGGGCCTCGTCGCGCGGCGTGTTATTGGAACATCTTCTGCCGGAGTTGCAGCCGCAGTAACCCTCGCGGCATTTGCAGGTACATTTTTCTTCTGCCATTTGGTGATGCCGGAGCCTTTTATCGGGTGCTTTGTGGCGCTGGCGTTCTGGGCTCTTCTTGGCGCCTTGCAGGAGAGACCGTCGGAGACTGTTCGTCTGGATCGATGGCTTTTGGCCGCGTGGATGTTTATCGCGCTCGGCACCTTTTCAAAAGGCCTGCACGCCTTGCTGTTTCCCGTCGTCGCGGTGTCTATGACTGCGTGGGTTCAGCCTTCCGTTCGGCCCATATGGAGGCGCTTCATCCTGAGGCCACACGGCTGGGTGTTGTTTCTCGTGATTCTCGCTCCTTGGTATGCAGCAACCGAATGGCGATATCCTGGTTTCCTACAGGACCATTTTCTTAACGAGCAGCTTGGTCCGGCAGTGAGTCGCCGCTTGCCGTCGGACAGCGATCGAGTTCCATTGCTGGTCTTCTGGCTTGAGCATCTTGCGCTGTTTTTTCCAATGACTCTTTTGTTTCCGGCAGCCCTGGGGAGGGCCTTCCGAGCACACAAGTACGCGCGCCGGAAGATAAGCAAGGAAACGCTCTTGCTCGTTTCCTGGTTTTTTACGAACGCTTTAGGCATCAGTTTTGCCAACGTACAAGACTACTATCTCATGGTTGCCTGGCCCCCTGTAGCCGTCGGAATTGCGTGGGCAGTCTCCAAAAAAGAGATCCGATTTAAGTGGCCCGCTCTTGTTCTTGCCGCTTTGGGGAGTGTCGGACTTTTGGCTGTTTTAGCACTCACAATATGGCGTAGACATCAAACGGGAGAGTTCGCCACAGGCGGTGAGGCCCACCAGGTGAACCAAGATACGATAATGATCGTCCTCCAGAATATGCCGCCATCTGTCTGGGCAAAAACCGTCCCCCTTGTCTGCATGATTTCCGGGGTTGCCCTTTTTGGGGGCGTTGTAGTGTTTGTTTTTGATCGCCAAGGAAAGTCCCACCTGGGATTTTCGGGATTTGCGCTCTTAATGGCGGCAATTTTTCTGTTTTGCACGCGCGGATTGGCAATTGTTCAGGATGACTTTTCCTCAGCCAGAGTCGCGGAAGCCATTAATCGAATGGCTGAACCTGACAGCATCGTGATTCAACAAGGTGACCCGAATCAAAAGACCAGTCTGTTCTTTTATTTGCATCGAACCATTTACTGGGTGGAGGGTCACCCGGACCTGGAATTTGCAACGCGCAGCCTTCGGATTGGCAGAAATCACTTTCTTGATCGGGCTACTGTCGCCGAAGAATGGGGAGAACCAGCGCAGCTGTTTTTGATCGTCCAGACCGGCACGGTGGAAGAATGGAAGACCTTCCTTGGGGATAAACGCCCGGTAATCGCCAGGGTGGTCGGCTCGCAAACGGTCCTGGTAAATCGTCCTTCGACGTCGCCGTGACGGGGTCATGTCTCAATATTCAACATTCGTTGAGTCTGACAGACAGCACTTCCGCGCCGATCCTCAAGAATTCAGGCGGCGAGCGTCATGGATACGCCGAATGTTGAATATTGAGACATGACCCCGTCGGGCTAACCCCGTCGGGCTAGCCGGCGCGATAATGCAGGCTGACGGTCCGATAGACATCCTTGTCGCGTTCCGCCGAAAAGAAAAACAGGCGCAAACTGCTGGACTTCTGTTGCCATTGATACCCCACCACTGTTTGCATCACATCTCCCTCGGGTTGTTTATCCCGCGCTAACACCGTTGGGGGTCCGTATCTCGCCTCCAGTCGCTGTCTAACGCTGTTGAGAAATTCCTCGTACGCAACCAGGTCCCAATCGGGATTTTCGTACTGCAATTCAACCTCAACCAGGCTCCCTTCGCTTCCAAAGTAAAAGAGGGTCCTCTTGAGTGCGGGCTGAATAAGACCCTCAACGGTCCAGGCATCTCTACCCTGAACACTCTCCTTTGCGGTGATTCGAGCACCCGACTTTGTGAGAATTCTTGCAACTTCCTTCTCGCCCTCGGCCCAGTGAAGGCCAAACGGAGGGCCAATCTGTTCCGAATACTGTTCCTGGCCGACTGCGAGAGCGAAAAACCCGGAAGAAAGCCACAGAACCCAGACGCCTAAAGGCTTCATATGAATTTGCGTAGGAATCTATTTTAGGGATGCAATCGGGGTAAGGTCAATGGGAACCCAAAGAGCCGGCCATTTGAAAGATACCTTCCGTAGGATCGCAAAGATTCGGCGCAAATTTCTGGGTTTATGGCCTGAAATATGCTGCTATTTGTGGGTCGAGTCCATCGCTGCGTCTTCGGTTGGATGGTAGACGCAGCATGGCGTTTGTAGGAACGTTATGAACGATCAAGCCAACACAAATGAAGAGGCACTCGAGGCACTCCGACAGGCCGAGCAAAGGTACCGAAGTATTTTTGAAAATTGCCTGGAAGGCATTTTTCAGACGACGCCGGACGGCAAGTATCTTTGTGCAAATCCTGCGCTGGCCCGAATCTACGGCTATGAGTCAGCTGATGACCTCATTGCTGCACTCACAGATATCGGGACCCAGCTTTACGTTGAGCCTGCTCGTAGAACCGAATTTATTCGCCTCGTACGCGAAGAGGGCAAAGTCATAGATTTTGAATCCCAGGTTTATCGCCGGGACCGTGGAGTGATCTGGATATCGGAGAACGCGCGTGTCGTTCGCGATGAAGTCAGCGGCGAAGTTCTTTACTATGAGGGGATGGTCCAGGATATTACCCGTCGCAAAGCTGCTGAAACCGAGCGCGACCAGGCGAACGCCCGGCTCTCCGTTCAATATGCGGTCGCGCTCTCTCTGGCGGAAGTACGGCATTTGGGGGATGCGTCAAAAAAGATTGTGCAGGCGATCTGCGAAAGCATGCACTGGGATTTTGGGGCGCTTTGGCGAGTGGATATGACAGCGAACGTGCTGCGTTGCGTGGATACTTGGAATGCTCCGAAATTTTCAGCGCCGGAATTTGTTGAGGCTACGACGCAGAGCGCTTTTGCACCAGGCACCGGTCTTCCCGGTCGGGTCTGGTCCAGCCGCAAAGCCTTCTGGGTCCCCGATCTGGTGGTTGATGATCATTTTCTTCGCGCCGAATTGGCCGTGTCCGCCGGGCTACACGGCGCGCTTGCGTTTCCAATCATGCGGGGAGATGAGGTGATCGGTGTGATGGAATTCTTCAGCAAGCGAATCTATACACCTGACGATGAGTTACTGTCGCTGCTAACGGCGCTCGGCGCGCAAATCGGAAGCTTCATCGAACGCGAGCGGATGGCGGACCAACTCGCCTTGTATGCCACATTGACCGAAAAGCCAGAAGCCGCGGGCGTGACAAGCGAGTAAGCCGGGAAATTCAGGAACCTGCGATTTGATAGCGAATGCCGCGTTTCCTGAATTCCTTAATGTATTCCGCTGGTATTCCGCTATCGGTGATGACCAGGTGAACGCCTGCAAGGCTCGCAAAGCTCACCAGACAGTCGTGGCCGAATTTGGATGAATCAGCGAGAACGTAGGTCTCTTCGGCAGACCGAATCATCGCTTCTTTGACCTGGGCGTCGAGAGCATTAGGCGTGCTGTAGCCATGCGTCAGGCTGATCCCCGACGTTCCGATAAACGCCCGGTCAGCGTGATAATTCTCGAGGTTTTTGACGGTCATTGGGCCTATAAGTGCCAGACTGTGATTGCGAACCTGGCCCCCGACGAGCAAGATGTCATGATTCCTTTTTGATAACTCCAAGGCAGCGGGCATCGAACTCGTCATTACAAGCAGCGAATTGTACCGCTTCTCGGCGAGAGCTCGGGCTAACGAAAGCGTCGTGGTGCCCGCATCCAGGATGATTGAATCTCCTTCTTGAATGTGACTGGCTGCCGCCTCAGCAATCAAGGCCTTTGCCGGTGCCTGTAACCGAAGTCTTTCCAGAAACGCGATATTGAACCGGCTTCGTTGCGATATGATTGCGCTGCCATGAATTCTTTCGAGCAAACCTTGCTCTTCGAGCTTGGTCAAATCCTTGCGAATCGTTACTTCGCTGACGCTCAATCGTTCCGAGAGTTCCTCGACCTTTGCCTTTCCCTGTTGTTTCAGCAGATCAATGATCGCCGTGTGACGCAATTCGCTCGTCATCACGGAATTTTTTGCTGAGTTAAGGTCCTCTGAATGCTCGCGCGTCACGTTCCCTTGCACTCGATCGATTTGGGCTTTCGATTTTGTTTCGCGTCACAATTAACACGATACCGATTGCCGAATCAACAGCTCACAAACGGGGAATCATGAGTCCGAATCCTGTCTCCCAAACCCCTCTTCCCTCAACGATCCAGCCCGCCGAAGCAAAGGTACTTCACCTCAACAAACTCCTCCATACCGTAGTGGGATCCTTCACGGCCCAGGCCCGATTGTTTTACACCTCCAAAGGGCGCCACCTCGTTTGAGATCAGGCCCGTGTTAATGCCCACTATGCCACTTTCCAGACCTTCGGCTGCACGCCAGATCCGGCCGACATCCCGACTGTAGAAGTAGCTCGCAAGACCAAACTCGGTGTCATTGGCCAATCGGACAGCGTCTTCGTCCGTTTCAAACCGGAAAAGAGGCGCGAGTGGGCCAAATGTTTCCTCGCGGGCGACTTTCATTTTCGGCGTCACGTCAGCTAATACAGTCGGTTCGAAAAATGTTTGGCCAAGGGCATGCTGCTTGCCGCCCAGGAGAACACGCGCTCCGTGCGAAACGGCGTCTTGAATGTGATCTTCAATCTTCTCGACTGCGGATCGGTCAATGAGTGGTCCTTGATCAACATCCGCTTCCAAACCGTTTCCGACCTTGAGCTTTTTGACGGCAGCGACCAGCTTCTCGGCAAATGCGTCGTAGACGCCAGATTGAACGATGAGCCGATTGGCACAAACGCACGTTTGACCAGCGTTCCGGTACTTCGAAACAATCGCTCCCTCGACAGCAGCATCGAGATCGGCGTCGTCGAATACGATAAAGGGAGCATTACCGCCGAGTTCCAGCGACAGCTTCTTGATCGTATCGGCGCTCTGTTTCATCAGAATGCGACCCACCTCAGTCGATCCGGTAAATGTCAATTTGCGCACGTCCGGATTAGAGGTCATTTCGCCCCCGATTTCTCGTGGCTCGCCCGTCAGAACGTTGAACACGCCGGCCGGAATGCCGGCACGTTCCGCGAGCACCGCAAGTGCGAGAGCGGATAAAGGAGTTGCCTCGGCGGGCTTCGCTACCATCGTACAACCGGAGGCCAGCGCGGGTCCTGCCTTACGGGTTATCATTGCTGCCGGGAAGTTCCACGGCGTGATCGCCGCGCAAACTCCGATCGGTTCCTTGATAACCACGAGCCGGCGGTCATTCCAAGGCGATGGAATTGTGTCGCCGTAGACACGCTTCGCTTCTTCCGCAAACCATTCGATAAAGGAAGCGGCATAGAGCACTTCACCCTTAGCTTCGGCGAGAGGTTTGCCCTGTTCAGCAGTCATCAACTTGCCCAGGTCGTCAACGTTTGCGACCATCAAGTCGTTCCATCGCCGCAGAAGGGCGCTGCGTTCCTTTGCCGGCTTGCGGCGCCAGGCGGCCCAGGCATTTTTTGCAGCTTCAATCGCGCGTCGTGTCTCGGCCGCGCCCATGTTTGGAACTGTGCCTAACGTTTCGCCCGTGGCCGGATTCGTTACGTCGAATGTTGCGCCGCTATCGGCGTCGCACCACCGACCACCGATATAAGCCTGGTGGCGCATGAGATCTGCATCTTCCAAAGAGAAAGTCGTCATCTGATCGCTCGATAAAAGGGTTAAATCCACATGAAGCGGTTTGATTCACATGATTTCATTCGAAATCATCATACGACGACTTCGGCGCCGCACAAGCGGGAACTGCGGAATCTCCAGCCGTTGCCCTGGGGCACGGGATTAGTGCGTTGCCTTCTTCGGGCAGAGAAGATCGAGAAGGACGAAGGAATAAGAAAAAAGTCGAGATTCGCGACCGATATGGAAGATTGCAAAAGGAGAGAAAAATCATCATCTTGGTTCTTGACGAGGTGATTACACCTGTGTTACGAAACGAAATACGTTCGAAAAGCAAAGGAGATGCCCTTTGGAAGTTTGTTCCCCCTTTTTTCCCATTGTTGCAACTCAGTTTTTGAAGCGATCACAGGAGAATCTGGTTTCGTGTTTCGCGCCGCCGATCTTCTACGGCAATCTTTTAAGGTGGCTTCTCGTTCTCTATAGCCTATGAAAAATAAGAGTTTTCGCCTAACGACCGGACAAGCGCTTGTGCGCTTTTTGGGACGCCAGTATGTGGAGCGGGACGGTAAACGGAACAGGTTCATCGAGGGGATTTGGGGTATTTTTGGGCACGGCAATGTGGCGGGACTGGGGCAGGGAATCGTTGAGCTAAGCCGCGCCGAAGGATTAAGGTTCTACAAGCCCCAGCATGAGCAGGCAATGGTGCACACGGCTGCGGCGTTTGCGAAACATCGAAACCGACTGGCGACCTTTGCGTGTACGACATCGATCGGTCCAGGAGCCGCAAATATGGTAACCGGAGCAGCCGGCGCTACGGTAAATCGCCTGCCAGTGTTGTTGTTGCCCAGCGACTATTTTGCTAATCGCGTGCCGGACCCCGTGTTGCAGCAGATGGAGCACCCCATCGAAAGGGATGTCAGCGTTAATGACGCGTTTCGCCCTGTTTCAAGGTTCTTCGACCGGATCTCGCGTCCGGAGCAATTGCTGGCGAGTTTGCAGGAAGCCTTCCGGGTGCTCACGGATCCGGCAGACACGGGTGCCGTGACGATCAGTTTGCCGGAGGATGTGCAAGCTGAGGCGTGGGATTGGCCTGAAGAATTTTTTGAACAGCGAATCTGGCATGTGCGCCGGCCGGTTCCCGAACCTGAATTGGTGAGCAAGGTGGTGCAACTGCTGAAAGCAGCGAAGCGCCCGCTGATCATTTCAGGGGGAGGAGCCATTTACTCGGAAGCGAGCAGCGAGCTGGGACGTTTGGTTGAAGCGTTTGGCATTCCAATTGTGGAAACTCAGGCTGGCAAGGGAGTTTTGCCTTGGAACCACGCTTTCAATGCCGGGCCGGTAGGCTCGAACGGAGCCACTAGCGCCAACTCCCTTGCGCGTCAGGCCGATCTGATCATCGCCGTCGGGACGCGCTTAAGCGATTTTACAACCGCTTCAAAATCGGCTTTCCAAAACCCGGAGGTACAGTTTGTCGGCATTAACGTGGCCCCGATGGATGCAAGCAAGCTGGCGGCATTGCCCGTGGTGGCCGATGCCAAGCGAGCTTTGCCTCTGCTCTCAACTGCCTTGACTGATGCCGGCTATGGAGGGAGCGATGTCGCGTATCGCGAAGAGATAAGGAACCTCAAGGCTAGTTGGGATGCCAAGGTTACGGAGCTCAGGACTCCGGGACAGGGCGCCCTTTCGGAAGTGGCAACTATCGGGTTGGTCAATGAAACCGTAGGAGGGAGGGCGACGGTGGTTTGCGCAGCGGGCGGAATGCCCGGCGAGCTGGTGCGACTCTGGAGACCTGAAGATCCGAAGGCCTACCATATGGAATACGGATTTTCATGCATGGGTTATGAAATAGCTGGAGGACTTGGAGTCCGGCTTGCCGAACCGGAGCGCGAAGTTGTGGTAATGGTAGGAGACGGCTCCTATCTGATGATGAATTCCGAGATAGTCACCGCTGTGGGTGAAGGAGTTCAATTAACTATTGTCCTTGTGGACAACCATGGCTACCAATGCATTCTTGGATTGCAGCGTGACGTGGGAGTTTCTGATTTCGGGAACGAACTGCGTTTTCGCGATCGAAAGAGCGACCAACTAACAGGCGATTATATCCCGGTTGACTTTGTGAAACACGCTGAGTCGATGGGGGCGCATGCCATCTTTGCCCAAACGGCAAAGGAAGTTACAGCGGCGGTTCAAAAAGCCCGGGAAACTGCAGGAGTGACCGTCATCGTCGTACCAGTTGATCCGGAAAAGCGGATGCCAGGCATGGGAACCTGGTGGGATGTTCCCGTGGCAGAGGTCAGCGCGGACGAAAAGACTCAAAGGACGCGCGAGAGATACGAAGAGGCCACCGCTTCGCAGCGGCCCGTTTTTGTATGAAGATAGCGACAGCGCCTGTTAATTGGAATAACAACGACGTGCGGGACTACCGCGAGTGGACGCCGTACCCGCAGCTTCTGGATGAAATGGTGGCCGCCGGATACACGGCCACAGAATGGGATATCTGCATGTCCGATGATGTCGCCCGGGTGCAGGCAGACCTTGCAAAAAGGAATCTCGATATGTTGGGCCGCTTCGTCGGACTGGAGCTGCGGAACCCGGAAAAGAGGGAACAGGAGATCGAGCGAGGTCTGGAGATCGCGCGATTTCTAAAAGCAATTGGTGGCGAATACCTGATTGCTGCCGACAGCGGTGATGCGAGGCGTTCGCGCGAAGCGGGCCATGTCGACCCCGCCGGGGGTTTGTCTGAGGCGCAATGGCACAGTCTTGGTGAGGGTCTGAACGAGTTGGGACACCAAGTGGAAGCCGATGGTATGCGCGTTGTATTTCACAACCATGTCGGGACCTATGTCGAAACAGAGACCGAAACCAGCCGGTTGTTAGATGAGACGAGTCCCGAACTGGTTGGCTGGTGCCTTGACTCCGGGCATCTTGCGTACGGGGGTGGCGATACGTTCCGTATGCTTAATCATTATGGAGATCGTGTGAGCTACGTTCACATTAAAGACGTGGACGGTAAGGTTCTGGAACGTTCGCGTGCTGAGCGGTGGGGATTTGATAAGGCATTGAAGAACTACATCTTTGCTCCGCTTGGGCAGGGCATCGCCCGGGTCCCGGAAGTCATTGATGCGCTTCACGCCCATCAATACCACGGCTGGCTTATCATTGAACAAGATACGACCCCGGCGGATCCGACGGAAATGGCCAGGCAGAATCGGATCTACCTCGAGAATTTGCTAACAAAAAATGATTATGAGTAGTGAGAAAGACTATATAGAGCTGGAGATGTTGGCTCGCAGAGGGAGATGGCTCGCTATCAGTACGGTTGCGGGAAGCGGAGCCGGTCATGTCGGTGGACCGTTTTCGGCGATGGATATTCTGGTGGCGCTCTATTTCCGCGTCATGAAGGTGGATCCGAAAGATCCCCGGATGCCGGACAGGGATCGATTCATTCTTTCCAAGGGACATTCTTCGATTGGACAATATAGCGTCATGGCGCTGCGAGGATTTTTGCCGGTCGAGGAACTCAAAACGTTTGATAAGGGAGGATCGCGATTGCAGGGACATCCGGATGTCACAAGATTGCCGGGACTGGAAACATCGACGGGGTCTTTGGGTCAGGGGTTATCAGTTGGACTTGGTATTGCCTTGGGAGCGCGGCTGAGAGGCGAAAAATTCCATACCTTCGTCATGATTGGCGATGGCGAGTTGCAGGAAGGGATGATCTGGGAAGCGCTCCATATCGCGCCAAGATACAAGCTTGGGAACCTGACTGCTATTCTCGACTGGAATGGGCTGCAGCAGTTTGGGTGGGTGCTTGCTATCAACGAAAGGCATCGCGGGGATCGGCGGGATCCCTGGTCAGGTATCGACTTGCGGGGCATATTCGAGAAACTGGGTTGGCGTTGTATTGAGATAAATGGACACGATTTCGCTCAGATCGTTCCGGCGCTTGAAGCGGCAAAAGCGTCAGGGGAATCCGACCAGCCAACGATGGTTATCGCGCACACGATAAAGGGAAAAGGTGTTCAATTTACCGAAGGTAAACATGAATGGCACTCCAAGGTGGCGACGAGAGATGAACTAAGGGTTGTCGCACAGGAACTCGGAATTGAGGAGGCAATGGCGTGAAAGCGTTGAGAGATGTGTTTGGCGATACGCTTGTTGATTTGGGCAAGACGAATCCGAACGTTGTGGTTTTGGATGCCGATTTGGCTAATTCCACGAAGGCAGACAAATTCGCGGTTGCACATCCGGACCGGTTTCTGGAGATGGGAATTGCAGAACAGAATTTCGTGGGGGTTGCGGTTGGATTAGCTTCCCTGGGATTTGTACCCTGGTTGTCTTCGTTTACCGTATTTTTTACCCATCGGGCGATCGATCCCATTCGCATGTTGGTCGCGCAAACCCACGCCAACGTCAAAATCGGCGCTGCTTATGCAGGGCTTATGACTGGGCTAACAGGCAAGACGCATCAAGACGTGCAGGATATTGCGATTATGCGCGCAATGCCTGACATGACGGTTCTTGCGCCGGCGGATGCAGTCGAAGGGGAAGCTTTGATCCGCTGGGCGACGGAATACGACGGACCGGTTTATTTGCGTTTGGCCCGCGACGCTGCCCCTGACCTGTTCGACAAAAACTACCGCTTCAATCCGGGAAAGACAATTCTGCTTAGAGAAGGGACGGATGTGCTCATGATATCGACGGGACCCCAGACCGTGCGATGTGTAGGAGCCGCGGACTTGTTGGCCAAGGAGAAGTTGTCTGCCGGGGTTTTGCATATCCCCTCGATTAAGCCTGTTAACAAAGACGAGATTGTTAGCGCAGCCGAAAAAGCAAGGCTAGTCGTGACAGTCGAGGAGCATACGATTTACGGCGGGTTAGGTGGATTGGTAGCCGAAGTTCTCTCTGAGGCTTCACCAAGAAAGGTTGTCAGGTTTGGAATCGAGGATCGGTGGGGCGAGTCGGCACCTAACGATTACTTGCTTGAACAGTTCCAGATGTCAGCTCCACGGTTGAGCCAACGTATTCAGAAGCTGGTTGCCTAAATGATGTTGATGTCGCCTATCGCGGGCGGCTGCGGAGGGGACCGCAGTTCATTTCTAGGGAGGGACGACCTCCGTGCCGTCCCATTTTCTCTCGCGTTTAACACTAGTCGGACGGCACGGAGGGCGAAAATGGTGCTATTCTCAGCGGGCAGCTCGGAGATCTGCCCCTACCGACGCTTATACGCGCGCGCGCGTCAATGGAAATCGTGCCGGGGTCATGTCTCAATATTCAACATTCGCTGAGTGCTGATGGACAGCACGTACACGCCGGTTCTCAAAAATTCAGTCGGCGGGCGCCATTGATACGCCGAATGTTGAATATTGAGACATGACCCCGTCGGTTAAGGAGTTCCTGGTTTAGTGTGCGTTCTTGAGTTTGCGATAATGTCTGATGAGCGTGTTTGTCGAGCTGTCATGCTTCAGATCGGGTTCTTTGGAGTCGTCCAGTTCCGGAATGATTCGTGCGGCTAGAACTTTGCCAAGCTCCACTCCCCATTGATCGAAGGAGTCGATGTGCCAGATGACGCCCTGCGTAAATACGCTGTGTTCATAGAGGGCAACCAGTTTGCCAAGAATCTCCGGCGTTAGCCGTTCGGCAAGAATCGTGTTCGATGGCCGGTTGCCCTCGAACGTTCGATGGGGAACCAACCAATCCGGAGTTCCCCCCTCTTTCACCTCTTCGGCTGTTTTACCGAAGGCGAGCGCCTCGGCCTGGGCAAATACGTTAGACATCAGAAGATCGTGATGATTTCCAAGTGGATTGAGGGATTGGCAAAAGCCAATGAAATCGCATGGCACCAATTTTGTTCCTTGATGAATCAGCTGATAAAATGAGTGTTGCCCATTTGTGCCGGGCTCGCCCCAATAGATCTGCCCCGTCTCATAATCGACGGTCTTGCCCTCGAGGTCGACGTGCTTCCCGTTGCTTTCCATCGTCAGTTGCTGAAGGTACGCTGGGAATCGTTTCAAATACTGATCGTAGGGCAAAATAGCGACCGTTTGCGCATTGAAGAAATCGTTGTACCAGACAGCAAGGAGGCCCAGTAACACCGGCAGGTTGCGCTCGAACGGTGTCTGGCGGAAATGTTCATCCATGGCATGAAAACCGGCCAGGAGCGCGCGGAAGTTTTCTGGTCCGATCGCAAGCATTGTCGACAATCCAATTGCGGAATCCATCGAATACCTGCCGCCAACCCAGTCCCAGAAACCGAACATATTAGCGGTATCGATCCCAAACTTCGAAACTTCGACGCCATTGGTCGAAAGCGCCACAAAATGCTTCGCGATTGCCTTTTCATCATGCAAAGCCGCCAGCGTCCACTGCCGTGCGGTTTGCGCATTGGTCATTGTTTCAAGCGTGGTGAATGTCTTGGAGGCGACGATGAAAAGAGTCTCATCGGCAGCAAGATCGCGGGTCGCCTCAGCGAAATCGGTTCCATCAACATTAGAGACAAAGCGAAACGTCAAATCACGCCGGCTATAGTGTCGCAACGCTTCGTAGGCCATCACCGGGCCCAAATCAGAACCGCCGATGCCGATATTGACAACATTGCGGATTGATTTGCCCGTATACCCCTTCCATTCACCGTTTCTGACTCGCTCGGAAAAGTCGGACATCCGATCCAGCACCTCATGAACCTTCGGTACAACATCTTCGCCATCAACGATGATGGATTGGTCGCGGGTGGCTCGGAGAGCCACATGCAGGACTGCACGCTTTTCAGTGATGTTGATTTTCTCACCTCGAAACATGGCGCCGATGCGGTCACGGAGGTTGGCGCTCACCGCTAGATCGAGCAATAAGCGAAGCGTTTCCTCCGTTATGCGGTTCTTTGAATAGTCGAGATAAAGACCGACCTCTTCCAAGGTGAACCGTTCGTTGCGCTTCGTGTCAGCGAAAAGCTGTCGAAGCGAGGCGCCTTTAATCGTTTCATAGTGCTCCAAAAGCGCCTGCCATTCGTGACGCTGAGTCAAGGGGGTCGTGCTCATTTTGATTCGTTGTTTTTAGTCGGAATTCTCGCGTGACCGCTCAGCCACGGCCGCCTGATTGAACTGGCGACTCCGGCATTCAATAATCGGCGGAACCATCAAGATTCCTTCCACAAATCTACGTAGAACGCCGCGGGATCTGGCACAAGCTATTATTTGCTTAAGCGGCGGCAAATGACTCAAACCTTCTTATAGATAACGCATGAATTAATGCCTCCAAATCCGAACGCATTGCTCATGACATGGGTCAGAGCCTTTTCGCGAGGCTCGTTGGGAACAACATGCAAATCGCACGCCGGATCCGGATTCTTATAATTGAGAGTCGGCGGTATCACTCCTTGTCGAATGGCCAAGGCGCAAATCACGCCTTCAATTGCGGCGCTTGCACCGAGAGGGTGGCCGTAATAAGCCTTTGTTCCGCTGACCGGTATCTGGCCGGTCCGCGCGCCGAAAACCTTTCGGATGCAGAACGCTTCATTGGCATCATTCAATTGCGTGGAACTTGCATGAGCGTTGATGTAGTCAATCTGGTCGACGCTGAGCCGCGCATAATCGAGTGCGTCGTGCATTGCGCGAACACACGATTCACCGGTAGGCAAAGGCGTAGTCATGTGAAATGCGTCATTGTTGAGGCTGTATCCGATGACTTCGGCGTAAATCTCGGCGTTACGGGCTTTCGCATGCTCGTACTCTTCCAGAACAAGGCTGGCGGCTCCTTCGCCCATGACGAATCCGTCACGTTCGAGATCGAAGGGCCGGCAGGCGACAGCAGGACGCGCGCGACTCATTGTTCGAATGAAAGCGAAAGCCCCGAACGTTAGTGGACTTAATGGAGCTTCCGCTGAGCCCGCGATCATGACGTCCGCCCAGCCTTCGCGAATGTATCGGAGCGCCTCTCCAATTGCCACATTTCCGCTCGCGCAGCTATTGGAGTTCGTAGTGCCAACGCCTCGAAAGCCGAACTCGATCGCGATATTTGAATGGGCCGATCCGCCAAAGACTTGCAAAGCCAGGGTTTTTTGATGGACTGATTTGGGGCCTCCTTGCACAAACGCCTTGTGTTGCATCTCAGCATTCGACACTCCTCCGAGAGCCGTCCCAAAGCTGACACCGACACGATGAAGCGGGTGGTCGGGCGAATATTCCAAGCCGCTGTCTTCCAAAGCGAGCTTCACTGAGCCGACGGAAAATTGGGCGTACCGGTCAAGTCTTTTGAGCCGATGGGCTGGAAAGATCTTCTCCGGCTGCCAGTCGGTGATTTCGGCCGCATTCGTTGACCGGAAAATCGACGCATCGAACTTCGAAATAGTCGCGATCCCGGATTTCTTACTTTTTATGGCGTCCCAGAACGCGCCTTTCCCGATTCCGATAGGCGTGACGGGGCCGACGCCGGTGATCACTGCTCGTCTCATCGTTTTTCCACGTATGCTTTCATGTGTCTCAGCGTCTGCGTGGCGACATGATTGATGAACGCGCCCCCTATGATCAGCTCCGCGAGGGGAGCTAGAGTGGGAATCCGAAAAGCGAGGTCATGAACAATTTCTACTTTGACGCCCGACGGCAAAGTCTGAAATCGCCATAGTACCTCCATTCCCTTGGTCCACGCTTTCAGATGCCTGAAGCGAATCTGGCGATGCTCGCGATCGATGATTTGTTCTGAAGTCCAAGCAATCGGAATAAATCCTCGCTTAGCGGCCATCTTTACCACATTGCGGACGGGATTCTTCTCGTAGTAACGAATGTATCGATAGTGGGGAAGAAAGGTCGGCCAGCGCTGCAGATCCGCTGCGGCCTCAAAAATAGCCCCTTCCGGGGCATTCATAACTATCGAGTTTGTTCGGTGCATCCCGCTCCTTTTGATATGTAGTGAAGATAACACTCCGCAGATAAGACATTTATTGATTCCAGCCGGTAAAACTGGCTGGCGGAAAGAAATGGTCCTGAGCGCCCGAGTAGTCCTGGAGCCTCAGCGCCGCCAAAGAGAAACGGAGCAACGGTTAGAAAAAGCTCGTCAATAGCGTCCATTTCTGCAAGCGACCTGGCAAGAGCGGGACCTCCTTCGCAAACCAGTGTCCGGACGCCGTGCTTCTGATACAGCTCCTCCAGGACGCCCGGGAGGTGCACCCTCTCGCCTTCGTGCAGATACAATTGCGCCTGCGCTTTCAGCACCTCCCGATTGGCTGAGTTCATTCGTGTGGTCGAATAAACTACAATTGGCGAGAATTGGTGGCGGAAAATATTGAGCTGGGTAGAGATATCTCCGGAATTCGAAACGACAACTCTCAGTGGATATTCGCTTTGGCCTCGCTCCAGTCTCGCTTTCCGCAAATCCTCATCCGGTAGACCCATCGACATATTGTCCGTTTGAACCGTATTCCTGCCGACGATAAGGGCGTCGCCAAGCGAACGGATTTCGAGCAATCGCCGCTTATCATGTTTCGAAGTAAAATTTGCCGGCCCAAATTTGGCGGTCGATACTTTGCCATCGACCGTCATCGCAAAGTTTACCAGAACTCGTGGCCGCAGCATAAAGGCGAGACCTGCTAGTGTCCTTTATTTTTGGCAACGCGAAACAGCGCGGTGATGGGGCGGCGGTAGGAGAGGAAATGAATTGCTCATGAAGAAACTTCCTGCTTCCAACGAGCTAGTGCGCTCGTAATTTCGTCCTTAGATGCTTGCAAGTTCAGTTCCCACACGAGTGGCAGGTCGGGGGGAACCCCGCTTAAAAAGGCTGCGAAATCAATCATCCCGCTAAATGGCACCTTGTGATCGTCGCAGGGAAAAAGAACGTCATGAATGTGGCATCCCATCAAGTGCGATGCCATTTCGGACAGCCACTCGGCGTGATCCAGAAGCGTGAGATTGTGCCGAATTTGTGCATGCCCGAAATCATGCCAGTAGCCGATCGAGCCGAGCTCGGAAAAGAGCCGGCGAAATTCTCGTTCGGAGGGGCATGTCCTGATGCCGATACGATTTTCGATGCCAAGCATGACGCCTGCCGATATTGCGTGATCGAGAACAGGTTTGAGCCACTCGACGATGCGATCATAAGGGGAGTTAGCCTCTCTTTTCTTAATTGCCTCCAGTTTCATGGCGACGTAAGAGCGGCTCAAATATCGTCCTGAATTGATGAGTTTACAGAGTCGCTCTGTATAAGGAGCCATTGGAACTGAGCCCAAATGCATGACAACATACTTTGCGCCGAGTTTCCGGGCGTAATCGATGGTGCGCAAAGCATGAATTTGAGCGCGTTCTCTTTCTTCGGCTCGAACTGCAGTGCATTCGTAGCGGTCTGCGGCGGCATCAATACTGGCGGGCAGGGGACAGAAATTGTGGAGACTGGTCACCCTCATTGTATGATTGGCTAGAAACCGTTCAATCCCTTCCCATTGCGAGATCTGAATGCCTTGACCAAGTTCGATATGATCAAATCCGAGGGAAGAGATTTCCGCCAACATCTCGTCTCCGCTTGAGTGACGGCTTGAATTCCAACAGGTGGAAAACGCCAGCGGCACTTATTTCGCCCAAGTAATCAACCTGAGTTCGTGCTCCTGCACCAAGTGTGGATGCGTCGGAATGACGCGGACGTTAAATCCGTAGCTTCCGCTTTCGGAGGCAGGAATCATTCCGCTAAAACGGTAGACTCCATTGGCGGTTGTCTTTTCGACATCCAGAAGATCAATTGTGTAAGGATTACGAAGCGCACCGTTATCTGATTCACCGACATATGCTTGAACCCGAACATGAGTTGGCTGAACCGGGCCCAGGAATACGTGTGCGGTTATCTCGAGTTTATCCCCAACGAACAGCGAGGCTCGCCCGGATTGCGATGTTTCGACCGATTCAATTTGGACGTGGGGCCAGTCCACCCGCGTACTATGCTTCCAGTGCGCTAATTCCACCGCGGCCTGGCATCCGTTTGCGCTGAGTGCTTTGTAACCTTCTGCAGCCGGTTCATAAAGGCGTTCGTTGTACTCTTTGACCATTCTGTGAGTGTTAAAGACAGGAGTGACACTGCGCATTGATTCACGCATCAACTGGATCCAGGCCACCGGAATCCGACCATCCGGTTTGGCGTAATAAAGGGGGATGATTTGATTCTCCAGGACATTGAACAGGCTATCTGCGTCGACCTCGTTTTGAAATTCGGGAGCCCCTTGAGTAATCTCCGGGCCAATAGCCCAGCCATTTTTACGGTTGTACCCCTCACACCACCACCCATCCAGGACGCTGAGATTCAATCCTCCGTTAGGCGGCAATTTCATTCCACTGGTTCCGCTAGCCTCCAAGGGGCGAAGGGGGTTGTTAAGCCAGAGATCGACGCCCTGATACATGCGGCGTCCGATGTAAGTGTCATAGTCTTCCACGAAGACCACCGCATGCTCCAGGCCGGATTCGCGCGACCGATTGTAGACCTCCTGTATAAACCCTTTCCCCGGCTCATCCTTCGGATGCGATTTTCCGGCAAAAATAAACTGAACCGGGCGTTCGGCGTTCTGCACCAGCCGCAGAAGGCGCTCTTTCTGACTAAATAGCAGCGTGCCGCGCTTGTAGGTCGCAAAGCGGCGAGCAAAACCGACCGTTAAGACGTCCGGATTGAGAATGCTGTTAATCTTCCGCAGCTGTTCTGGGGACTCGCCGATTCGAACCCGCTGCCGGCGCAGACGGTCTCGGATAAAGTCGATCAGCCGACTTTTGAGCAACTGGTGGGTTTCCCAGAGAACGTCGTCAGGGATGTCGATTACACGGCGCCAATACTCTGAATCCGTAAGATGCTCTTCCCAGTCTGATCCCAAAAATTTGGAATAAATGCGGTGAAATTCCGGTGCAGTCCAGGTCTTGGTGTGAATGCCGTTGGTGATGCTGGTAATCGGAACTTCTTGTAAAGGAACGCCGGCCCAGACGTCTTTCCACAAACCCTGGCTCACGTTGCCGTGAAGTTTGCTCACTCCGTTTGCATGCCGGCTGACTCGAAGCGCAAGGATGGTCATGCTAAACGTATTCGTCGCATTGACCATCGGTTCTCCGAGACGAAAGAAATCGTCGAAGCTGATCCGAAAATCTTCCGCGTACGTGGAGAAATGGCGCGCCATCATATCGCGGGGAAAGGCATCGTTTCCGGCCGGCACTGGCGTATGGGTCGTAAAGACGTTCGAAGCTGCGACGATCTGCAATGCCGAGTAATAATCAAGACCTTTGTCCCGGACATACTGGCGAATGCGCTCAAGTGAAAGAAAGGCCGAGTGGCCTTCGTTCATGTGATAAACCTCGGGTTTGATGCCAAGGGCGTCCAGAGCTCTGACGCCGCCGATACCGAGTACGATTTCCTGCCGTATCCGCATCTCCAGGTCGCCGCCATAAAGTTGTTCGGTGATCAACCGATTTTCCGGAGCGTTTTGCTGAATATCGGTATCGAGCAGATAGAGCTTTATCCGGCCGATCTGCAATTCCCAGACTTTGGCTACAACGTAGCGGCCGAGAATTGAGACGGTGACGTGAAGCGGCTCGCCGCCGACTTTGGATTCGAGCAGCGGCAGATGATTGAAGTTCTGGTTCAGGCTTACCGCCTCCTGCCATCCCTCCTTGTTAATCTGCTGTTTGAAATAGCCGTGTCTGTAGAGGAGCGTTACGGCGCAAAAATCCAGGTCAAGGTCGCTCGCTGATTTACAATGATCGCCGGAAAGAATTCCCAGGCCGCCTGAATAGTTTGGAACCGATTCATGGAACCCGAACTCTGCAGAAAAATAGGCGATTCGCGGGGCCGTGGTCCGGAGCTTTGCGTAGGTATCCGTCCTTCGCATGTAGGCGGCAAATTTCTGGTAGACGCTCTGCATCTCGCGGATGTAATCGTCGTCCACCGAAAGTTCCAGGAGGCGCGCCTGGCGCGAGAGTTGGAGCATACGAATCGGATTATGGTTCGTTCGATCCCATAACTCAGTGTCCAGGTGGCGAAAAAGCCGTCGGGCGTCTGGCTCCCAGGTCCACCAAAGATTGTGAGCCATTTCCCGAAGTGGTTCCAATACCTCCGGCAGACGGGGTGCTACGTTGAACGTTTGTACAGGTTGCATTGATTTTCCCTTCAATTCTCCGCCAAAGCTCCAATTTGGACGTCGGAAGCTCCGCTAGCTCAACCTCTCCTCGCAAGAGTTGCAAGCATTTAGTAGCGAAGCCGCGCCGTTGACGTCCCGGTTCCACCAAGACATACTGATCAATCGCAATGAAATATCGTACTTATCGCAACACCGATCTGACCGTAAGCGAAGTCGGATTTGGGCTCTGGACGGTCTCGACGGGTTGGTGGGGCGACTTTACCGAGGACCAGGCCGTCGGTCTGATGCGAAAAGCACTGGATCTGGGCATAACCTTGTACGACGCCGCAGATACCTACGGGAATGGCTTGAGCGAAGAATTGATAGCAAAGGCCTTCCGCCATCAGCGCGATCAGATTGTGATCGCCACAAAAATCGGATACGATTTTGTGCATTACGGAAATGAACGGCGTGGTCAACGCGAAATACCGCAGGACTTTTCGCCTGAGGCTTTGACTCGCGCCACGGAAGCCGCGTTAAGACGCCTGGAAACGGATCGGATCGACCTTTTGCAGCTCCACAATATTCGCATGGCACAGGTCAGCGAGGACTCTATCTGGGAAACGCTGGAAAGGCTGCGCGACAAAGGCTGGGTGCGATTTTACGGGATTGCTTTAGGACCAGCAATCG
>DATMQC010000193.1:0-9217 GCA_035567275.1 Chthoniobacterales bacterium
CTCAAGCGCTCTTTCGCGTTTGGTCTCTTCGATGAGAAAGTCGCCGGCTTCAAAGCCCTGGAATCCGGTTTCGAAGAAGGCCGTTCCATAATCTTCGATTCCCTCGCCAGCCCTGGCGCCCGACGTGATAGAAACGTCCAGCTCGCCGGCCTCTAGTTCGATGCCGATCGTCAAGTCCCCCTTTCGTATGTAATCCCGAAGGCTCACGGTCGAACGATCTGTCTCACCGATGAGTATTTCGCACCGATCCAGGGTTTGAATCGATGTCTGATCATCCAGATCAAATTCGCGAATTGAATCGATCTTCTGGTCAAACAGCTCAATCCGCACAGGTAACGAGTGCTGCCACGAGAAAATATCGATGATACCGCCGCGCACCGCCACTTGTCCACGAGCTGTGACCTGTGTATTCCTCTGATAGCCGTTGTTCAAAAGAGATTCGATCAGCGCTTCGCGATCGATCTGCTCATTGCACTTCAGCACGACCGTCTGTTTTCGGAGCGCATCGGAGGCCGGCACCTGATCTTCGAGCGAAGCGGCTGTGGCAACGACAATGGTGCGCCTTTCCTCTGCGAGCTGTCTTAAAACCTCAAGGCGCTCGGCAACAATCTCCGGATCAGGAATCGCGCCTTCCACTGGCGGTATCTCCAGCTCCGAGAAGAAGAGCGCCGGGACCTGCCAATTCAACAATCCATTGAATACGCCTTCTTGCCGGCGCACGTCTGGGCATACGATCCAGCACGATCTCGAGGCATGGTGCCCCACTACACACGCGGCGACAAATGCCTGAGCGCCGTCGCATACGTGCTCCAGATTTACGCCACCCTTCCTTCGCAGGAGTTCAACCAATTCCTGCGTAGTGCGTATGGAATAAACAATCTCTCCAAGTCGCTGCATTCTACATCGGACGCCGGCAAAACAACGTCCTTAAGAATCCACCGCTCGCCCGGCTCGAAGTTCAACGAGCTCGATTTAAACGGTGCACTCCCGCCAGGAACCTACTGGAAATTCAATTCCTTTGTAATGCCGTAACGTTCTATGCGTTTCCGCAACGTTGCACGCGTCACTCCCAAAAGCTTGGCCGCTTTCACCTGATTGCCCTTCGTCCGCTTCATTGCAAACAAGGTGAATTCCCGCTCCAACCAGGGAAGCAACTGGAGACCGTGGTCGTTGGATGCCGCATCGAGCAACGTCTCCACCGCAACTTCCAACGTGGGTCTTCCCGGATTTGCATGGACCGTGACTGCCGATTGCTGTTCCACCTCTCCGTCCTCCTGCTGAATTGCGACGCCGAGCGGGATATCCTTCGGCAGCACCACATCGCTGGTCGCCAGAACGCACGCGCGCTGGATTGTGTTTTCCAATTCACGCACGTTGCCGGGCCACGGATAGTCTTCCATTAATTTAACGCCTTCCTCAGACAGCTTAAGCTGAGGAAGATGTTTCTGAGTCGCGATCTTCTTCAAAAAATACTCAGCCAACAGCCGGACATCTTCTCTTCGCTGCCGAAGAGGAGGCAGATGAATCCGGACAACATTCAGTCGATAGAAGAGGTCCTCGCGAAAGTGCTTCTTGGCGACCTCATGCTCCAGAGTCTTGTTCGTCGCGGCAATAATTCGGACGTCCGTTTTGATCGTGGCGTTTCCGCCGACCCGCGAAAATTCTCCCTCCTGGAGGACTCGCAATATTTTGCTTTGGACTGCCAATGGCATATCTCCAATTTCATCCAGGAAAAGCGTACCCCCGTGACTTTGTTCGAATCGGCCGATTCGTTGGGACGAAGCTCCAGTGAACGCACCCTTTTCATGACCGAACAACTCGCTTTCCAGCAGATTTTCCGGAATCGCAGAGCAATTAATCGCTATAAAGGCTTGGGCGCTCCGATTGCTGTAGTGGTGAATCGCTCGCGCAACCAATTCCTTGCCGGATCCGCTCTCTCCGGTAATCATCACGGGCGCGTCACTGTGGGAAACACGCCCGATCATTTTGAACACCTGCTGCATTGCCTGGGACTGGCCGACAAGGCTGTCCTGATATTGTTCGACGGTTAACTGCGGCTTAAAGGCTGTCGCGGAACGCATTTCCGCCTGAGCCGTAAGCGCTGCGTCAACAACCGGTTTGAGATTGAAGGGAAGAGACTCTTTCCGGAGATAGTCGAAAGCACCCAGTTTCATCGATTCTATTACCGACTGGGTAGTACCAAACGCACTCATCAGAATGACGATTGCATTGGAATCTCGTTGCCTGACTCTGGCCAGGAGCTCCAGCCCACTAAAAGGCATCAGGTGAGTCTCTGAAATTAAGAGATCTGGAGTCTCCGCGATGTAGATCTTGTACGCCTCGTCCGCAGTCGTCGATGTGATAACGCGCGTAGTCGGCGTCTCAAGCTGATTTTGAGCCCACTCCAGGAAGTCGGTTTCGGGATCAACTAACAAGATCGTCTGCATCAATATTTGCGCCCGGTGGGGTGTCGGAACCCTTCCGCAAAGCCCCTGGGTCACCGAGCAAAACCATATAATTTGCGCAACTCGGACAATCCGCAAGCAACATGCTCAATTTTAACCAACCAGATTGAGGAATTGGGGCGCTAAATGCCTCCGTAGCGCCTGTTTCTTCGTCCAAATTCCTGGACTGCCTCCAGAAGATCCTGCTTGCGAAAGTCAGGCCATAGCTTTTGCGTCACATAAATCTCGGTGTAACTCAATTGCCAAAGCAAGAAGTTCGAGATCCGCATTTCTCCGGATGTGCGGATAAAGAGGTCGGGATCGGGCCAGTTGTGCGTGTACAGGTTTTTCTGGAAAACCTCGGCGTCGATCTCATCCTTCGTCAAACGCCCCTCCATCACCTCCTCGACGATCTTTTTCGTGGCATCCACAATTTCCGTTCGACCGCTGTAATTCACGGCTAGAATCGTGGTCAGATTCTTCCCATCGGCTGTCGCCCGTATGGATTCACAGAGTTGGCGCTGCACGCTTGGCGGGATTTCCTGCAATCGCCCGATGGCTTCGAGTTTAACGCTTCTTCTGCACAAATCAGCGGTATAATCTTTCAAAAACTTTTGCAGAAGGCCCATGAGCGTATCAATTTCTTCTTTGGGCCTTCGCCAGTTCTCCGTGGAGAACGTATAGAGTGTCAAATACTCAACCCCGATTTCCAAACAGGCTTCGACGCATTGTCTTGCTGAGTTCGCTCCTTCAAGGTGACCCCGGCTGCGCGGCAAACCCCGTTGGCGCGCCCAACGACCGTTGCCGTCCATGATCACCGCAATATGTTTCGGGGATTTCGTGGACATCTTCTGAGTCTCTGCCCTGAAATATAGACTACACCAGAATAGTCTGGGCGCGACTCTGTCCAACGCCAACGAGGCTAAGCTTGGCCCCTGTCAGATCACAAATTCGCTGCAAATACTCCCGGGCGTTCGGCGGCAGTTCTTCATAGGAACGCGCGCCGTCCGTCGGCTGCTGCCAACCCGGCAATTCAATGTAGACGGGGCTACACCTGGCCAACCGCCCTACATCGGTAGGAGGGACATCGATCTTCTTGCCATCAAGCCGATACGCCACGCAAACCTTCAACCGCGCAACCGAATCCAGTCCGTCCAAATTCGTCACCGCCAATTCGTCGATTCCGTTAACGATTTGCGCGTACCGCGTCGCGACGGTGTCAAACCAACCACACCGGCGAGGTCTCCCGGTGACGGCGCCAAATTCTCGTCCCATTGAATGCAGGAGTTCGGATATCCCAGTATCCTCTGTTGGAAGCGGGCCCTCTCCCACCCGCGTCGTGTATGCCTTTACTGCACCCACAACTCGATCAATCCTGTTTGGCGGCACACCGGAGCCTGTGCAAGCGCCACCGGCGGTTGTATTCGATGAGGTAACGTAGGGATAGGTGCCGTGATCCACGTCCAGGAATGTTCCTTGCGCCCCTTCAAAGAGAATCTCTTTCTTTTCCATCATCGCCTTGTGAATCGCCAGGACCGTATTAGTTATCAACGGGCGGATCTTTTGTCCGGCCTCGAGATACTGTTCCAGTGTCTTCTTAAAGCTTAGGGGTTTGCGGTCGAGTTCGCGCAGCGACGCGTTTACATCTTTGATACGATTCTTCAACTTTTCCGCGAAAAGCTCAGGTTGCAAAAGGTCACCCATGCGCAAACCGACCCGGGCGATTTTATCGCCATAAGCCGGCCCAATTCCCCGTTTGGTTGTTCCAATTTTGCGGTTTCCCATCAGCGCTTCACGCTGCTCGTCTATGATTTTGTGATAGGGAAAAACCAGGTGGGCACAATCGCTCACCAACAAATTCTTGGAGTTGATTTTGACCCCTTGTTGAGCCAGTTCCGAAATCTCTTCCCACAATGAGACAGGATCGATAACCAACCCGTTGCCAATGATGCAAAGCTTTCCCTTGCGCAAAATTCCAGAGGGGATCAGCCGAAGAATGTATTTTTTATCACCAATGACAACCGTGTGCCCGGCATTATTTCCGCCCTGGCTGCGCACGACTACGTCAACTTTATCGGTGAGATAATCGATCACCTTTCCTTTACCCTCATCTCCCCATTGGGCTCCGACTAGAACGATGTTAGCCATAAAATCTTCCAGACACGAAATGGTCCCGGAACTCCGTTCGGCGTTCGCGGGACAAATGGTCAAACTAGGTTAACCATCTGAGCTGCGCAAGAGTGAACCATCAATTGCGCGAGTTTGCGTTGATAACAGCTACGATCGGGCGATGATCGCTCGCCGAGTACCAGTCCTTGGATCGATAAATACAGGATAGCTGTTGATCGATCTGAGGTAACAAGACGCTGTTCACGATGATATAGTCGATGCGGTCGTAGGTATCGCTTTGTCGGCGGTAATAGGTCCAACGATCCCCTTGCTCATCGGCCACTGGAATCTCGGTCAAGAGATTCAAACTCCGGCGCGGACCAAGGATTTCCTGGATCGCCGGTTGATCCCTTGTGTCGTTCATGTCGCCATAAACGAGAAGATTTGCGCCGGGATCCCTATTGAGAACTTCATCTACATGCTTCCTCAGGAGACGCGCCTCATTCCTGCGAAGAAGCGCCTCTCCGGCGGGAATCGGCAACTTCGATTTGAGATGTGCTCCAACAAGGCGCAGTCGATAGGAAGGATTCACCTCAATTGTGACATCAAGGAATCCGCGCTGGACCAAGGATCGCTGCCCGTTGAGATCAAATTCGACGCGCTTCTCCGAATGTCGCTCTACGATTTCAAACCGGCTTAACAATGCAAGGTGTCGAGCCGGATCCGGGCCGTCGACATACTCGGTAAACGGATATTGTAGACCGATGCTTTTAAGCCGACTTTGAAAGTCCGTAAATTGATCCTCTGGCCCCATTTCGGCAATGCCAAGAATATCGGGGTGAATCTCTTTGATAATTCGAACAAGCGTGTTCTTTTCGCGTTCGGGCTTCGGGCCGAAGAATATCTCACCCCCTTCCCGCCTATCCTCCTCGAGATAGTTCTCAACGTTGTAGTGAGCAAAAATGATTCGTTGTTGTCCGAATGCGACAACGGAAGACAGCAAAATGATCGAAAGCAGGAGATGTCGACCTACTTGCGTTCCGGCTCGCATAAAAAAGCCCGGCTCGGAGGATACCGAACCGGGCTGATTAGAAATTCCTGGTAAAGGACCTAGGAAGGTTGCGTTGGCGGCTGGATGGGCGGTTGAGCCTGAGGTTGAGCTTGGGGCGCCTGCTGGCCGGGCTGAGCAGCCTGAGTATTTTGGGGCGTCCCTTTCAGATCTTCCCCGGCTCGGTGAAGCTCTTTGTCGAACTCCTCCCGTGCTTTGCGAAACTCATTCATACTCTGACCCAGACTCCGGGCCAACTCGGGGAGCTTTTTTGCACCAAACAAAACAAGGACGATCACAAGGATCAGAACCCACTCTGTCGGGCCCGGTGTGACGAGGGCGAACATATTCATTCTTTGACAACCTTAGCCTAAGGTGCCGTAGATTTCATCCGAAACCTTAGGGACGCTATTTCAATGCCTGAAGGCGTTTGACAAGTTCAGCTTTGCTGGTGAGGCCTACAACCGTATCTTTCACTTCGCCGCCCTTAAAAAATAGGAGCGTCGGGATGTTGCGAATCCCAAAACGGTTCGACAACGCTGGGTTGCTATCCACATCCACCTTTCCTACTCGGACCTTTTCTCCCTCTTCCTTTGCAATCTCTTCGAGCACCGGCGCGATCATTCGACAAGGACCGCACCAAGTCGCCCAAAAATCGACGAGCACAGGAACACTAGAGGCGCTAACCGTTTTATCGAAACTCGTTTCATCAAGGTGAATAACAGATGCAGTAGCCATAAAAACACTGGAATTTTGCGCTGGGCACCCGGTCCTACGATTTCGTTCAACCGAATGCAATCAGCATCTGCACAATAAGCGAAATCACGGAAAAAGCGAGTAGCAAGCCTACCAGTGGTACAATCAGCGGATCCCGTTTCGTCGGAATTGCCTTCGACATCAGCATATGCACCCCGCGTGCCTCGATTGCGTCAGGCCCTCGTTCCTGCGACGCATCATCTCCACCCGTTTTGGAACTCCTCGAGGCTTTTGGAGGCACCTGAATTCTTGCCAGCCCCTTCTTCGCTTCAGGCATAAGAGAATATAGCGGAACTCTGCCAGTAAGGAAGTCAAGACAGAAGATGGAATACAGAATACAGAAGTCACAAACTCCGAGCCCCGAACGCGGAACCAGACCTCGCGGTCGTTATGGACCAATGTTGACCGATCCTCTGGAGCTGGAGGGCGTTCGCTCCGTCGGCGCCGTGAAAGGTGCTGATCCAGGTCACCGGTAGGGCGAAGTGCTGCCCCTCGCCGGGAGGCTCGCCCTACCGGATATTTTGCGGCAGCATCCATATCCGCGGCTACGAGGGACCGCAGAAGTTCGGTCTCCAGCAAACTCCCGAAGTGACTTCTGCCTTGCACTTCATTTCGTTTCGTCCCAGTTTCGTGAGCTTTCCCGAGATGAGAATACTGGTTACAGGCGGCGCCGGATTCATAGGTTCACACCTCGTTGAGGCCCTGCTGGCGCAAAGTACTCGCGTCTCGGTTATTGACGACTTCAACGATTTTTACGACCCGCTTATCAAGGAAAAGAATCTCGAGCCGATTCGCACCCGGATTAGCGTACACAAAATCGATATCAGGGATAAGGAAGCCGTCGCGGAGGTCGTCTCGGCTGAAAAGCCGGACGTTATCGTGCATCTTGCGGCGCGCGCAGGAGTTCGGCCTTCGGTCCAGAATCCAGAGCTTTACCTGGATACCAATGTCAAAGGGACTTTTTACCTCCTTGAAGCCGCAAAAGCGGCAGGCGTCGATCGATTCATTTTCGCGTCAAGCTCTTCCGTCTACGGCGCATCCAAAGAAGTCCCTTTCCGTGAAAGTCAGGTCCTCAGCCAAACTCTAAGTCCCTACGCCGCCACAAAGCTCGCCGGCGAACACCTTTGTTCGAACTACTCTAATCTTTATGGACTGCGCGTCGTCTGTCTGCGTTTCTTCACGGTTTATGGTCCGAGGCAGCGGCCTGACCTGGCCATTCACAAGTTTACGAAATTGATTCACAACGGGAAGCCGATTGATGTCTATGGTGACGGTACAGCGCGCCGCGATTTCACATACATCGATGATATCATCCAGGGGATCGTCTCTTCGCTCGAATACGATCAGGAACTCTTTGACGTTTTTAACTTGGGGGAAAGTGATACGATCGAGTTGCGCCAAATGATCGCCGAACTTGAAGCGGTCCTGGGGCGAATAGCGATCATCAATCCACTTCCGCCAGTCCCCGGCGACATGCCTGTGACCTATGCGGACGTCTCAAAGGCCGGCCGATTGCTCGGCTACGCTCCAAAAACTCGCATCCGCGAAGGCTTGCGTAAATTCATTGAGTGGTATCTTCGCTCGCAAGCGATATGAACTTCTCTTCCATTCATAGCGTTGTCGAATTGTGCCAGGCTCTGGTTCAGATTCCGAGCGAGAATCCGTCCGGGTCCAGCGGTCGTTCCGGAGAAAAGAGCATCGCCGAGTTTGTCGGTGGTTTTCTTGAAAGTCTTAGAGCAGAAGTTCAGTACGAGGAGGTCGAACCGAACCGGCCAAACGTGTACGGTTTCTGGCCAAGGCCGGTTGGAGCCACCCAGCGAATCATGTTCGCTCCTCACCTCGATACAGTGACCGTCGATGGGATGGTGGTGGACCCCTTTTTGGCAAAGCTTTCGGGTGGCAGGATTTATGGCCGCGGGAGTTCAGATACGAAGGGATCAATGGCGGCCATGCTTTGGGCCCTGAAGTCGGTCGACCTCACCCGATTGAACGTGGCGATCGGTTTTGCGGGACTCGCCGACGAAGAGGCAGGACAACTTGGGGCAAAGGCCTGCGCGGCCAGGAAATTTGCGGATTTCGTGATCGTCGGAGAACCAACCAGTCTGGATGTCGTGTACACTCATAAGGGAACCGCTTGGCTGGAGATTGAGACTGTGGGAAAATCGGTGCATGCGTCCCTCCCCGAGACAGGGCTAAACGCGATCGATCTGATGACGGACGCTCTGAAAAGATTGAGAGAAGCGTTCCCTACGATTCTTCCGTTGGAAAAGAACGCCGTCTTGGGCAGCGCAACCATCAGCACCGGTCGCATTCGGGGCGGGGTGAAAATCAATGTCGTCCCGGATCGATGCTATGCGGAAATAGATATTCGCATTTTGCCTGGCCAAGAGTCCATGGCGGCGGCTGTCGCTGATTTTTTCCGCGACCAGGAAATTTCGGCGACCGTTCGTCCGATTAAAATCTCTGCGGCTCTCTACACTGAGCCTGACAATGCGATCATCAAGAAATTTATGTCTCTGGGTTCGCGGTTAACCGGCGCGAGCTGGTTTTGCGATGCCGCCTGTTTCTCTGCCGAAGGAACGCCGGCCGTCGCCATTGGGCCTGGCTCGATAGCGCAGGCTCACACCGCCGACGAGTTCATTGAAGTCGCCGAACTCGAACAAGGCGCAGAGTTCTTTACCAACTTCCTACGCAGCTTCGACAATGGCAGAACCGAGTAATACTAAAACCGCCATTACTCCAACCAGGTCCGAGGATTTCTCGGAATGGTATCAGCAAGTCATTCGCGCCGCCGACATGGCGGAGAATTCCGACGTTCGTGGCTGCATGGTGATCAAGCCGTGGGGTTACGGAATCTGGG
>DATMQC010000194.1:0-8656 GCA_035567275.1 Chthoniobacterales bacterium
CGGCCTCTGTGCCGTCCCATTTCTCTCCTTGTTCAGGGGGTCAGAAATAATTAGCCGGACGGCACGGAGGCCATCCCTCCTATGGAAAGCGAACCGATTTCCGAAACGTCTGCGGTCCCCTCGCAGCTGTTGCAGGCCGCACGCCAACACCATTTCACGGCGCCGACGGAGCGGACGGCGTCCAAGGGTCGGCCAGCAATGGCGAACTAAAACGGAATGTCATCCGGTTCGACGTCGAGATCAGGATCGCGGGGCTCGGGTCTTTGTGCAGGAACGCTTGGGCCGGAGCTTCGACGAGGTGCGCCGGATGAAGGTGGTCCTTCGCTCTCGGACCGGCCTCCCAAAAGTTGCATGTTCTCGCTCACCACTCGAAGGCGCGAGCGTTTCTGCCCGGTCTGTTTGTCGTCCCAGGTGTCCAATTGAAGGCGACCTTCAATAAATACGGGGCGACCTTTCTTCAAATATTGGCCGGCGACCTCGGCCTGACGTCCCCAAAGCGTCACATCGACAAAGGTGGTCTCTTCTTTTTTCTCGCCGTCTTCGGCGGAATAGACCCGGTTCACGGCAACGCCAATATCCGCAACCGCAGTGCCTTTAGGCGTGTATCGGACCTCGGGATCTCTCGTAAGGTTGCCAATCAAAAGAACGCGATTGAGATTCGCCATAAGCTGTCAGTCAAGACTTGGACTGCGTTGCCATCTTACCCGGCAATCGCTGATAATGCTGCAGAAAAACGATGGGATCGAGTTTAAACTTGTTTCGCAATTTTGTAATCAGTGGCGGCTCCGCTTCAAAGATAAAATTTGCGTAGTAGGCCGAGTCGATATGGCGCGGGCTGTAAGCTAGCGGGCGCTTGTCCATTTTCTGCACCTGTTCGATTTCCGCACCCTCTTTGGCGAACTCCGCTTCGAGGCGTTCGATGATCTCTTTGACGCTGTCCTCCTGGCCCCGGCTTTCGATGGCCATCAAGCATTCATAACGATATTTCATAAAATATTCAGTCCTGCTCAGTTCTGTTATAAATATTCATCGCAGAAGTAATTCCGTTCCGGGAGATGTGTTCAACAGCCTCCGCGGCGCGCTCGACCGCTTTTACGACAATTGCTCTTTCGGACCGGTGGAATTCTCCCAGAACATGATCCACAAGATCTCCCGTTCGAGGGGAGCTGACGCCCACTCTCAGCCGCATGAACATTTCGCCGAGATGCTCAATGATCGACCTCAACCCGTTGTGGCCGCCATCGCTCCCGGACGGCCGCACCCGGAGCCGTCCCAAAGGCAGTGCGACGTCATCAACCACTACGAGTATTTCTTCCGGTTCTATTTTGAAATAGCAAGCGAGCGGACCGATCACATCCCCGCTTTGATTCATATAGCAGAGTGGTTTCACAAGCAGCACAGAGCCCCATTTCCCCAATTTGCAGTTCCAGGATCTCGATCCCTCGAGGGTAACCTCGCTCCTGCTCGCCAGACAATCGATAACCATGAAACCAGCATTATGACGCGTCTCCAGATATTGCGAACCGGGATTTCCCAGGCCCGCAACGAGGCGCAAATCCGCCATATCTTAAGACTGAGGGCTCTCCGTCTTAGCTTCGACCTTTTTCTCAGTGACGACTTCCGGAGCTGCTGCCGGTTCCGCTGTCTCCGCTGTTTCTTCTCCTACGCGCGAAGCAACAACACTGACGGCGGTCAGATCCTTATCGGTAATTGCTTCAACTCCCGGGGGGAGTTGAATGTCGCGGACATGCAGCGACTCGCCGATGTTCAGATTTGTAACGTCTATGCGTATTATGCCGGGCAAGTCCTGCGGATAGCACTGCACTTCAAGGGTACGCAAAGAATGCTCAAGCAACCCGCCAAACGTACGCACACCCAGAGCCTCTCCGACTGTCTCGATTGGAACCGAGGAGGTAATCTTTTCAGTGGTGGATACCGCATGAAAATCAACGTGTACCAGACCACGCTTTAGCGGATGATGTTGCACCTCCTGGATTAAGGCCAGCTTGCTGGTGCTCTGGTCGCCGTCGACAATTTCGAGCTCAACCAGAATGTGCTCGCTCGACGCGTGCCCGAGCACCTTCGAGAGTACGCGATCCTCTACCTCCAGCGGTATCGGAGTCTGATTCGAACCATAAATTACCCCGGGAACCAACCCTTTTTCCTTGATCCGCTTGATAGCGTTGCGACCTATCAAGCTTCTCTTGTGCGCCTTCAATTTTACCTGTTGAGCCATGATATTTAAGAGTGGTTAGCGTTGATCTCGAAAAGCGAGCTGACCGATTCGTTCGTGCAAATGCGATGAATCCCTTCCCCCAGGACCTCCGCAATCGAGAGAACTGTGATCCGGCATTCCGGATGAAGTCTGACGGGCGTACTGTCGGTCGTGATTAATTCCCGGATCTGGGACTTCTTTAGTCGCTCGTGAGCAATTTCTGTAAAAACCGCGTGTGAGACCCCCGCATAGATGTCGCGGGCCCCGTATTTCTTGAGCAGCGTGGCCGCATTTGTAAGAGTTCCCGCTGTTTCGGTCAAGTCGTCGACCATAATGACATTTTTGCCCTCCACATCGCCTATGATATGCAGCGCTTCAGTCTCGGTCGGACTTTTACGCCGCTTTGCCACAATCGCCAGAGTCGCACCTAAAGGTTCCGCGTATGCCGACGCGAGCTTGAGGCCCCCGACGTCCGGCGAAACCACAACGAGGTTCTCGATTTTTTTTTGGCGAATATACCGGATCAGTACCGGAGCCGCGTAGAGGTGGTCAACCGGAATGTCGAAGAAACCTTGTATCTGCTGCGCGTGCAGGTCGAGTGTCAGCACGCGATTTGCGCCCGCCGCAACGAGAAGGTTGGCAACCAGTTTGGCCGTGATCGGCACCCGGGGCTGATCTTTGCGGTCTTGACGGGCATAGCCGAAATACGGGATCACCGCCGTGATGCGGTAGGCACTTGCCCTTCTGGCCGCGTCAATGAGGATCAGCAGCTCCATAAGGTTCTGATTGGTCGGCGGGCACGTGGGTTGCACGATGAAGATGTCTCTTCCCCGTATGTTCTCGTTGATTTTGACTCTCGTTTCGCCGTCCGGAAAGGAGCTTACTACCGCGTCACCCAAGGGTGCGCCCACGGATTGGCAAATCCTCAGTGCCAGCTCGCGGTGAGCCGACCCTGAGAAGATCTTCATCTCTCGATTAAACGGAGTCATCAGCCAGCTTGGGAAGGACGGTGAGTGTACCGCCGATATCACTTTTTGCAAGAGGACCTGACCATGACTCTTAATTTTCAAGGCTGGGAGCGAGTTTTAATTAAATTAAAACAGAAACGGAGGGATGGGCTTCCGGGCGAGGCATTGGTTCATTTTGGGGAGGGACGGCCTCCGTGCCGTCCGACTAATCATTTCTGCCCCATAATAAGGAGAAAAAATGGGACGGCACGGAGACCGTCCCTCCCATGAAAAACGAACATCGGCGAAAATGCTGCGGAGAAGCCGTACGAACCTTGGGTTATGGGCCTTTTCAGATCAGGTTAACAGCTCGGCGAGCTTCGCTCGCAAAGTTTCATCGTCCCGCACACTGTAGCCTGGATCAGCCTTTAGCCGAATCTCCCGTCCGTCCGCGGTATGAAACAGAAGATAAAGGGGTTGCCTTCCCGGAAATTGACTAACCAGCTCGCGCACAGCCACCAGTCTCTTCTCGTCGGTTTTTTCCAGCTCAATATCGATGGTCAACCCTTTAAGGGTTTTAACTTCGCCGATCGGGTTGATTTCGCTCGCTACGATGCGGAGGGTCTCGTCTCGCTTGTCGAATCTGCCGATAATCGCAACGATCTTCCCTTTGTCGATATGTTTGGCAGCCTTTGCATACACGTCGCTCCAGGCAACGATTTCTACAGAACCCGAAAAATCTTCCACGGTTAGCACTGCGAACGGTTTTCCATCCTTTCGGGTGTGCTTCTTTTCAAAATTGGAAATTGAACCCGCGACCTGGATCGTGGCCTTGTCTTGCTGCAATTGCAGCTCGCTGATTCTCAAGAATTTGCCGCCTTCGATCAAATTCCGGTAGGCATTCAGCGGGTGCCCAGTCACGTAAAAACCGAGCAACTCCTTTTCGTACCCCAGTTTTTCGCCTAGGGTCCAGGGTGTAATTTTCGCTGAATTTCCGTTCTCCTTACGTATGGGTGCAAGCTGGAACTCCCCAAACAAGGAAACCTGACCAGTTCGCCTATCACGTTGCGCGGAAGCGCCGGTCGCAAGGGTTTGATCGATCTGAGCAAATAATTCCGCACGATCTTGCCCCGTAAAATCGAAGGCGCCTGCGCGTATGAGGTTTTCAAGAATTTTGCGATTCACCGATTTCGAATCGAGGCGGCCGCTATAGTCCTCGAGCGACTTGAAAGGACCGTTTTTCTCTCGCTCGGCTACGGCCGTCTCCATGGCGCTCTCGCCGATGTTCTTGATCGCAGCGAGCCCGTAACGGATCCCGCGCCTGTTGTCCAGGTTTTCGGGCGAAAACTTCAATGCGCTCCGATTGACGTCCGGCGGTAATATTTCGATTCCCATGCGCTGGCATTCGCCAACAAACACAGAAATCTTGTCGGTGTTATTGACTTCATTGCTGAGTAATCCCGCCATGAATTCCACGGGATAATTCGCCTTCAAATATGCCGTCTGATAGCTGATCAAACCGTAAGCGGCACTATGGCTCTTGTTGAAGCCGTAACCCGCGAACTTCTCAAGAAGGTCAAAAATTGCATTCGCCTTTTTCTCGTCGATTCCATTAACGCGCTTACACCCTTCGATGAAGTGAACGCGTTCCATGGCCATTTTCTGCTTATCCTTTTTGCCCATCGCGCGCCTTAGCAAGTCGGCTTGTCCCAGGCTGTAGCCTGCAAGCACATTGGCAGCGCGCTGCACCTGTTCCTGATAAATCAAGATCCCATAGGTTTCCGCACAGACTTCTTTCAGGAGAGGATGCTCGTACTTGATCTTTGTCTGCCCTCTTTTGCGTTTGATGTAATCCGGGATCAACTCCATCGGGCCGGGTCGATAGAGAGCGATCAACGCAATGATGTCATCGATGCTGTTCACATCGAATTGCTTGCAAAGATTGACCATTCCCCCGGATTCCAGCTGAAACACGCCAATCGTTTCTCCCCGATTCAGAAGATCAAACGTATTTCGGTCATCCAGCGGGATGGCCTTAAGAGAAAATTCGGGGTGATGCTCCCGGATGAGAGCAGACGCATCGTGGATAACAGTGAGCGTCTTAAGACCCAGGAAATCCATCTTCAGCAAGCCCAGTTCGGTAAGGGGTCCCATGGCATACTGGGTAACGATCTCGTCATCGCTCCCTCGACAGAGAGGAACGTAATCGTCAAGGGGGCGGTCACCGATGACGACACCGGCTGCGTGAATGCCGGTATTCCGAGTCAAGCCTTCCAGAACCGTCGCATAACCCCAGAGTTGCTGCGTACTCTCCTCAGTTTCAACCGCTTGCTTGAGCTCGGGATTTTTCTCCAAGGCGGTTTTCAGCGTGATCCCGAGTTCGTTTGGAACCATCTTTGCGATCCGGTCCGCTTCCGAATAGCTCAGCCCGATAACTCTTCCAACATCCCGGACGACACTTTTCGCTCCGAGTGTGCCGAACGTGATAATCTGGGATACAGCGCGCGTCCCATATTTTCTGCGCACATATTCGATGACTTCTCCTCGCCGATTCTGGCAGAAATCAACGTCGATATCGGGGGGGCTGACCCGCTCGGGATTGAGAAACCGCTCAAAAATCAACCCGAACCTGAGGGGATCCAGGTCCGTAATTCCAAGGGCATAAGCCGCCAGTGAGCCAGCCGCAGAGCCCCGGCCCGGTCCGACCGGAATATCATTCTGTTTCGTGTAGTGAATGAAATCCCAGACGATGAGGAAGTAGCTCGTGAACCCCGTTTTTTCGAGCACCGACAATTCGTAATCGAGCCTGCCTCGCAGTTCGGCATCGGTTTCCGCTCGCGCACCGTACCGTTCGCGAAGTCCGGCGTAGCAAAGCTCGCGCAAATATTGTTCGCGGGTTGTTCCTTGGGGGGGCGCGTAGGCTGGATACTTTGAAATTCCAAAATCGAGTCTCAAATTGCATTGCTCAGCAATTTTGAGCGTGTTTGTGAGGGCATCCGGAACCTCAGAGAAGAGCGTTCGCATTTCCTCTGGCGTTTTGAAATAAACCTCCGTCGGATAATGCAAACGGCGCTCGTCGTGGACCATGGCTGCCGTCCCGATGCAAATCATCACATCGTGCGCCTCATGATGCGATCGCTCGAGAAAATGTACGTCGTTAGCCGCAACGAGTGGAATTCCAAGTCTCTTCGACATCTCGATCAAGTCGCGATTGCACAGGTGCTGCGCTTCGATCCCGTGATCGTGCAACTCGAGATAGAAGTTTTCATCGCCGAAAATCTCGCGAAACTCGCCGGCCGATTTTTCCGCCTTCTTGAGATCTCCAGCGACGATCGCGACGTTAATTTCTCCCTTGAGACACGCGCTCATGCCGATGAGTCCGGCACTGTGTTCTGCGAGCAGTATCTTATCGATGCGAGGTTTGTAGTGAAACCCTTCCAGGTACGCTGCGGAAACGAGTTTTACGAGGTTGTGGTAGCCGGTAAGGTCCTTTGCCAGCAGGGTGAAATGGTAGGCGGCATCCCGAGCCGACGATGCATTTTTTTCGACCATTGAACCCGGAGCCATATAGACTTCGCATCCGATGATTGGCTTGATGCCGGCCTTTTCCGCAGCGCGGTAAAAGTCGACAGCTCCGTACATATTGCCATGATCGGTCATGGCCACAGCCGGCATGCCATACTCCACAGCCTTTGCCATCAGATCCGGGATGCGAATTGCCCCGTCGAGAAGTGAATATTCGGTGTGCAAGTGGAGGTGTACAAAGGAGTCGGCGGACATTGTCCCTACGGTACTTCTGGAAGGGTTTGCCGACAAATCCGAACATCGACCGGACCCTTGTCATTCGATGCGATCATGGCATTGTTTTCCTTCTTCCATGCCGAGGTGGCGAAATTGGCAGACGCGCCAGACTTAGGATCTGGTGGAGAAATCCTTAGGGGTTCGAGTCCCCTCCTCGGCAAACTGTTTTAGATAAATGACCTACAGAGAGACCAGAAGTTTGTTATTACTACGGGTAGCTACCTGGTGCCAGAAAGGTGCCAGAATCCGCTAGAATTCGCGCCATTCTCGAAAATCAAGCAGGCCGCCAACGTCCCCCGCTCGCAATGCGTTGTCTTTTCGGCGGTTGAGATGGTGGAAGTAGATGAAGATTGTAGGCGGGGTATCGGCCGGACGCTGTTTGCCCTCAGCACCCTTCCAGGAGATTGAAGCGCCCAGAGCGGCTCGGTTTGGGCCAGAATATTAGCGGAACCTTTGATTTCAAACTCTGATGACGCTTCCTCGAGTTTGAGCATCATCCACCAAAAAAGCTGAAACCATCGGGCAGGTGGGACAGCCGCAGGCGACGCAGTTTTCAATTACGCCGCGCATGGAACTTTTGACTCTTCTCTTTACACCGCCAAACGTCGTGCATACGGACGGGTGCGTTATTCACAAAGAAATAAGTAGAAATTTGCGTCGCTTGCCTACCCGTTCGTTCTCTTACCGATCTGAAATCGATCATTTTTTTAAGCCTTCACTCCATCGTGAGCTAATAAAAAAGTAATAATCCCCTGATCGTATCTATGCCTATGAAATATCGCGTCGCCGCAATGGTGCATCTGGATCTGGAAGCCGAATCGCAAGAGGAGGTGATCGAAGTTGCCAAGGCTGTCATCCCTGACTTCATCGGCATCTACAGTTTCTTCAAGCCGGTTGCTATCAAGACGAAGTCGACTCCTGCCCTTTCTGACATCCGTCGACGATCAGAGAAGAGGGCTCTTCCCACCACCTAATCCTATGTCACCAAATAAAGTAAGAAACCTACCCATCGGTGCTTTGCTGTGCCGAAAGAAACCCGCCTTTTGCAAAGGATACCTCATCTTGCTGGGGAGAGAGGGAAATGTGATGCAGTTTCTCTGTGAAACTCTAATCCCCGGCATTACGCCTTGGCTGATTGGGTTTCTGGCCAGAGCGGCGGTAGTCGTCTCGTGAGGCCAACCATACAAGCAGAGAGGTGTGTAACCGGAGAAGTCGAGGGGCAGCGAGTTTGAGATGTGTAAATACGGCATACCCAACTGCATCGCACCCAATTCTAAATAGAAGATACCCATATCGAGTACCAGCGCATCGACGCCATTTGCTTGCACCATGGCCGGCATTGACTTTAACATCGCCTCCGTTTGAGCCATCAGCACACGGGCGGAGAATTGCAAAGCGTCTCAGCTGCCGTAATCGCTTACGGCCGAGGAGTCAAGCCCGCCGGAGAGCAGGCTAGACAGCGGCACGTCGGCAACGATCTGCTGCTGGACAATGTCTTCTAGCAACTCAGAGACCTTCCTGATCGTCCGCGGCAGATCATCGTTATGCTCATGCGCAGTGAGCATCCAGTAGCGCCGTTTCGTTAACCCGTTGCGGTTCACGCGTATGACGCAGGCCTACGTTTGCCCAGCACCGCTGCCTTCCTTTCAGCGTTGCGTTTTCAACACTGCGGCCAGCCGGGCAGCCCCTGTGC
>DATMQC010000195.1:0-3343 GCA_035567275.1 Chthoniobacterales bacterium
CGCGTCGGTTTCGTGATGGTTCTTCTAAACAATGCGTACCTCGGCCTCATTCGTCAGGCTGAAACAGGTTACAAAATGGATTTTCAGGTTCAGACGAGTTTCAAGAATCGCAATGCGCCGGAGATCGGCGATTACGGAGTCGACCACGTACGAGCAGTTGAAGCGTTAGGAGGGATCGGTTTGCGAGTTACTGATCCGAGCGAACTTCAGGAAGCGCTTCGCAAAGCACGTGCCCTCGTCAAAGAGCATTCAATCCCGGTTGTTGTCGAAGTAATTACAGAGCGCGTAACCAACATCGCCATGGGACCTGAGATCGATCAGATTAAGGAGTTCGAGCCCATAGAAGATAGACCGTTGCCGTCCGAACTGGCTAAAGAAGGGGTGTCGACCGAAGCTCTTGCGCCTGCCTAAAAAAGTTAAAACGGAGCACATAAAGCCATGCCCAGATTTGCGGCCAATCTTTCCTTTCTATTCACCGAACTGCAATTCCTCGATCGATTTAAAGCCGCCCGCAATGCCGGTTTCGACGCAGTGGAGTTCATGTTTCCATATTCCTACGAAAAGCAACAACTTGCGGAAGTTCTCAAGGTAAACAATCTGGAGCTTGTGCTGCACAACCTTCCTGCGGGAAACTGGGAAGCAGGAGAGCGCGGTATCGCTTGTCATCCGAATCGCCGGAAAGACTTCCAGGAGGGCGTTCAACAGGCGGTGGACTATGCAAAGGCTTTGGGCTGCCGGAAGATCAACTGCCTGGCCGGGATTCGTCCCCCCGGAATAGAGGTTGCCGAGGCGCGAGAAACATTGATCAACAACCTTGCATCGGCGGCGCAGATCCTGTCGGCAGCTCGCATACAACTTTTGTTGGAGCCGGTCAACACCGTAGATACCCCGGGTTTTTTCGTTTCAACCAGCGCGTTCGGACTGGAGCTGATCAACGCAGCGGATCCGGCCAAGATCGGACTGCAGTTCGACGTTTACCACGCGCAGATCATGGAAGGTGACCTCGCGCGGACGATCGAGTCGAATCTGAAACAGATTTTTCATATTCAGATCGCCGAAAACCCCGGGCGCCACGAACCTGGGACTGGAGAGATTAACTATCCGTTTCTGTTCGCATTCCTGGATCGAATTGGGTACCAGGGTTGGATCGGCTGCGAATACAAACCGTCCGGAGACACTCTGTCGAGCCTGGGTTGGCTGAAAGACGCTCGGAGCTATCATTAACCTTCCTTATAAAAATCTAACCTATGGCGAACGTCGGATTTATCGGGCTCGGGATTATGGGTGGACCCATGGCCCTGAACTTACAAAAAGGCGGTCACCACCTGCTCCTGCACAACCGCAGCGGGGTGAAGGAGAAAGCGTTGCTGGACGGCGGGGGAACCGAGTGCGCCTCTCCGGCCGAGGTCGCACAGAAGGCCGAGTTCATCATCACCATGCTCCCAAACACCCCTGACGTCGAAATGGTCCTCTTCGGGGAGAAAGGCGTTGCGGCTGGACTCGCCTCGCATTCGTTACCCGGCGGCAGCAGCCCTTCGGGCGCAACGGATGCGGGCGGGAGAAAAGGGAAACTGGTCATCGACATGAGCTCTGTCTCACCCTTGGCGACTAAGACCTTTGCCAAACGCATCCACGAACTCGATGCCGAGTACCTCGACGCTCCCGTATCCGGCGGCGACGTAGGCGCAAAGAATGCGACTCTTACGATCATGGTCGGCGGCAGCGAAGAAGCTTTTGCCCGCGCCAAACCTCTTTTTGAGCTGATGGGCAAAAACGTCACTTTGGTCGGCGCTAATGGTGACGGACAGACAACCAAGGTGGCTAATCAGATCATCGTTGCCCTAACGATTGAGGCGATCAGCGAAGCTCTGGTGTTTGCAGCCAAGGCAGGCGCCGATCCGGCGAAAGTGCGCCAGGCGCTCATGGGCGGCTTCGCTTCCTCCCGGATTCTGGAGGTGCACGGGGAACGATTGCTCAAACGGAATTTCACTCCCGGATTCCGGATCGAGCTGCATCAGAAAGATCTCGGTCTGGCCTTGGAAGGCGCAAAAGCCCTCGGCGTTTCGTTGCCGAATACGGCAACTTGTCAGGAGCTCTTCAATGCGTGCGTCGCCAGCGGGCTCGCCAAGTCGGATCATTCAGCCATGGTGCGGGCTCTCGAGACGCTGGCCAACTTCACGATCCAAGGATTGCCCGAAAAAGCGTAGCTGACCGGCGCCCCGCCGCGGGTCCGCTTCCCGGAGGTTAACGGTGCTGAGGTTTGCTAATTCTCTGTTCGGACGAGTGGTCGTCGCACTCCTCATCGGAATCATCTTGGGTACTATTGCGCCGAATTTCGCAGTAAGCTTGCGACCGTTCGGCGATGGTTTCGTTAAACTCATCCAAATGATCATATGAGCCCTCTACAACTCGACGCACCCGATTTTTCGCGGCGTTACCTCAATCTCGCTGACCCGCGCATCGGCGCCGAGGCGGTGTCAGCCAGTGACGACTTTTTCGCGCCGAAGGAACGCATGTTGAATCCCGAACCGGCGATCTTCGTTCGGGGCAAATACGATGAACATGGGAAATCCGCAATCGATGTTCTGGCCGACCCTGCTCGCCGAACAGAAGCTTGAGATGGATCGCCAACACTTTTTCGCCGGCGAGTTAGCGGAACTAGGGCCGGCCAGCCATGTTCGGTTTAACATTATTCCCGATGGAGGCGTCTCTCGGCTACGCTTGTGGAGCGAGTTAAGTTGAATAATCCTTCGTCTCGGTAATGAACGGTATTCGAGCCTATTTATTGACTGCATCTCAACGGCAAACTCTCCAGGCCTATCCTGATGGGGCGCTAGCCTGGAATGACCAAGGGATCTTTTGTTATGCTGGGCCCTGGAGCAAACGTCCGAAAAAGTCCGCCGTCGTCTGGGAGGAATTGCGACACCTGATTGTTACCCCCGGATTTATCGATGTCCATTGCCATTTACCCCAATATCCATCCGTCGGAAGCGGAGGATATCCGCTGCTTCCGTGGCTGAAAAAATTCATTTTTCCTCTCGAGCGAGCATTCACGCCGAAGCGTGCCGAACTCGAAGCGCCTTTATTCTACAATGATCTGAAGCGGAATGGCATCTCTTCTGCGGTTGTTTATACCACGGACAATCCGAAAAGCACCGATGTCTGTTTCGAAGCGGCGAAGGCAAGCGGTCTGCGAATCACGATGGGGCAGATGATGATGGACATCAATTGTGATCGAGCACGAAGCGAAAAGCAGTTAGCGACCCGAACGCTTAACGAAAGTGCCGCACTATGCGAACGATGGCATCGAGCGGAAAATGGCAGGTTGAACTATGCATTTAGT
>DATMQC010000196.1:0-5227 GCA_035567275.1 Chthoniobacterales bacterium
AGTTCCAGTCCCAGCCATGCCTGCAATTTCTGCTCAAGTTCTTGAAGTTTGTCGATCAGGACAAGACATAAGGCATCGGTCAGATTTTCCTCTGCCTCCTGCAAGGTGTCACCTTCAGTCTGAACCTCAGGCAACTCCCGAATCGTGGCATAAAATCTGCCTTCTTCTGTGCTTTCGAAAATAGCAGTAAGCATTTTGGAACTAGTACAAAATACCCTATGGCTGCTTTGCAGCGCAAGCAACCGCACGAACCGATCGCAGTTTCCTTGCGCAAGTCACGGCAGCCAAAGGTCTTTGTGAGTGTTGAGCGCAGCTAGAACTCGTACTCCTTCCCGGGCTCGGGAATAACTGCCTGAGTCGCAGGCAATTCCAACGCTATCCTTTCCGCAAACCACCCGACAGCCGGCGGGTCTCCATGCACCAGCACCACAACTCGGGGAGCAACTTTGCGTATGTACTCTAATAGCATCTCCCGTGGCGCATGCGCACTGAAATCAAACTCCTTCACATTACATGCCAATCTCCCGCCAGGTAACTGCCCATCGAGTTGGATTTGATCATCGAGCCGCGCAGCTTTCAGCCGGCCGCCAGGTGAGTCAGGGTCCGCATATCCGACAAAAAAGATCGACTGCCTCCGGTCGCCGATCAAGCGCTCCGCGAGCTGATTCGACAATGTTTTCTCTGTCATCATTCCGCTCGAGAGCGCGTAAATGCACCGGCGGTTGATTTGTGTCGTCGCGATCTCGCGGCCGCTCAAAACGAAGGGTCTAACCGAATCGAGCAGTTGCAGCCCTGGATGCTGGCGGGTCGTCAACGATGCGAGCTGATCATGCGCCACAGTAATCTTCGTGCTCAGACCGCCGATGTAAATCGGTGTCTCTTTCAACGCGCCACGACACTTGAAATGATAGAGCATCGTAAGGAGTTCCTGGGTTTTCCCAAGCGCAAAGACCGGAATAAGTACCGACCCGCCCCGGTCAAACGCTTCTTCGAGAGCCTCCAGAAATCTTTGTTCCTCCTTTCTTCGTGAATATAAGGGATCGAGCGCACGGTCTCCTCGCGTAGTCTCTATAATCAGAACATCGATTTCCTCTGCCGGAAAATCAGCGCTCCTCATTAGGGTTTGCTGCAAAAAGTTCACATCGGCGGTGTAGAAAATCTTTCGGCCTTCCGCACGAAACAGAATGCCCGCCGAGCCGAGGATATGCCCGGAATCATACAGTTCGAACGTCGGTTCACCCTTAGGTCCCGGTAAGCGCTCCCCGGAAAGTGTCCAATATTGACGGAGCCCAACGCTTTGCCAGAGCTCAGCCGCCCGATCCGCTTCGCGATGTGTAAACAAAGGGTAGCCCCGAGTGCCGAGCTCGTCGCGCTGCCGCGACATAACGTTCACGGAATTATGGAGCATGATATCAGACAGCTTCGACGTGGCGTGAGTCATCAGCACCCGAGCTTGCGGTTGCCGTCGCATGAGGACAGGAAGCGAACCGACATGATCCTGGTGAGCATGAGAGATGAGAATTGCGTCAAGTGAACCATCCGGTACGAGCCGATACCTAGGCAGGGCAGCCTCATTTTCTTCCTTGGGATGGAGCCCCGCGTCGACCACCAACTTCCGGCCTTCCAGCTCCAGAAAGTAAGAATTAGCTCCAATCTCTGTTCGCCGGGTCAAATTGATGAATCGCATTCGCTTCAGACAACTTCAAATTCGCTGAAACCTAGCCTTTGACGCTACGTCTGCAAATTCAGTAAACCGCTGTCAGGGATCGAAAGGCTGAAATGTTGGGACCGCTCGCACTGAACCGCTGGGATTTTGACGCTGCCGCGCATCTTTTGGTACGCGCGGGCTTCGGAGGGCGCGCGGAAGAAATTGAGAAGCTTCATGCGCTCGGACCAGCCAAAGCCATAAGCTCTTTGGTCGATTCTCAGCCCGAATCTTACGCTCCTCCAGCATGCGCTGATTCCCATGGCCAAGACGAGCTCCGCAACCAGCTTCGCGACGCCGTTACGCCGGAACAGAAACAGTCCGTACTCAAACTTCTCAATGAACGGTTCCGGTACGAGATGAGCGATCTTACGCGCTGGTGGGTCACGCGGATGGTAAACACGCGCGCACCGTTTCTCGAAAAAATGACTCTATTCTGGCACGGTCATTTTGCTACCAGCGGCCAAAAGGTACGGCATGCCTACAAGATGTGGCATCAGAACGAAATATTGCGCCAAAACGGCTTGGCTAACTTTGCCAATCTTACCAAAGCGATTTCGCGTGATCCGGCGATGATGATCTGGTTAGACACTGTTCAGAGCAAAAAAGAGAGGCCTAACGAAAATTTTGCGCGCGAAGTCATGGAGCTTTTTACGCTCGGCGAGGGCTGCTACTCCGAATCTGATGTCAAAGAGGCGGCACGGGCATGGACAGGCTACAGAATCGACAAAGACAATCAATTCAGATTCGCTCCCGCACAATTTGACTCGGGACTGAAGACCTTTCTGGGAGAAACCGGCTCATGGAACGGCGATCAGATCGTCGATATGATTGTCAGCCAACCCCAGTGTGCGCGGTTCATTGCAGCAAAGATATGGAAGTTCTTCGCATACGAAGCAACGGATCCAAAGCTGATCGACGCGCTGGCGAGCGAGTTCCGCAACGTTCAATACGAAATTCGGCCCTTCATGAAGCAGGTTTTTTCCGCGCAGGAATTTTACGGTGCAGAAGCTTTGAATTCTCAGATCAAAAGTCCGGTTCAGTTCTTGGTTCAAGCCTTTCGAACGATGCCAATTGCTTTGCCGGAATCATCCGTGTTAGAGTTTGCATTCCGCCAAATGGGCCAGGTTCCATTTTACCCGCCAAGCGTAAAAGGATGGGACGGCGGCAATAGCTGGATCAATACCGCGACTCTGACGTTTCGTTATAAACTCGCTCGCCAATTAGTCGAGGGAATCGATCCACAGGAAATCGGGCTGCCAAAGCCGCTTGCGATGGACATGGGCGGAATCAGACCTGCCACAACCCCTGCATTGCTAGTCGACCAGATAATCACTGCGTCGGACCGCCAGCAGCCACAAAACGTCGTCGAGAAGCTGTTCGTTCGAATATTCCAATGCAGCTCTAAATTCGAACTTGCAACCAGGTTTCGCGAATTCCTTTCCAATCGGAGCCTTCCACTCGAAGACTCGACTATCCGCGGCTTGGTCGCATTGATGATGACCACACCCTATTACCAACTGACTTGATGCAGGGCTGCCTCCTCCTCGAGATACCTCTATGGAACACGATCTACCAGTTCTGACCAGACGAGCCTTTCTGCGGACTTCGCTCATGGGGGCGGCGCTTAGTTGGACCGTGCCGGTATTTATTCAGCAAACGTGCATGGTTATGCATGCTCAGGCCCTGGATTCCGCGGTTCAAGGCGGGACAGGCCGCGACCATCCCATTCTGGTCGTGATCCAGTTGGCCGGAGGAAACGATGGACTCAACACGATTATTCCTTTTGAGGATGATCTCTATTTCAAGGCGCGGCCTACGATTGGAATACCAAAGAACCAGGTTATACCGCTTGATAAAGGAATCGGGCTTCATCCAAGCCTGGGATCGGTGAAAGCGCTCTACGAGAGCGGTAATCTCGCCATTATTCAAGGCGTGGGGTATCCAAATCCGAATCGATCACATTTTCGTTCAACTGAAATTTGGCAAACGGCCTCCGATGCAAATCAAATCCTCACCAAAGGATGGCTGGGGCGATACTTCGATAACTGTTGCCGCGGCGAAGACCCGACTGTGGGCGTTGTTCTAGGCGAACAACTTCCGGAAGCATTCAACGCGAATATCCCTGCAGGCGTCGCAATCGGCCGTCCCGGCAACCTCGGCTTCGATCGGACGAGCGATCCCAGCGAGGCTCATCTGTTTTCCGAGTTAAATGGCCTTGAACCTGACGCAACGTCGGGCGACTCGATCGGTAGCCTTTCAGGACCAAATAACTCTGGCCTCTCGGCGCTCGAATATCTTCAGCGGACGGCGCTCGACGCGCAGGTGAGCGCTGAAAGGATCAGGCAGATGCTTCGAAGCTCAAAAAACGAGGTTTCCTATCCAAGAAATCAATTGGGTAATTCGCTCGGCCTCATTGCTCGCCTGATTGCCGGCGGCTTGCCTACTCGTGTTTATTACGCGAGCCAAGGAGGTTATGACACACACGCCGGCCAGACCAACACTCACCAGCGTTTGTTGAGTGAGTTTAGCGCTGCCCTTTTCGCTTTTTGTAACGATCTGAAAAGAAAAGGGATTTTCGATCGCGTCGTTGTGATGACCTTCAGCGAGTTTGGCAGGCGCGTGACTGAAAATGCAAATGGCGGGACTGACCACGGAACTGCTGCGCCGCTGTTTGTATGCGGTGGCGGCGTGAATCCGGGCCTTTACGGTAAACAGCCCGCACTCGATAAACTTGACTCCGGGGATCTTTTTTACGGCATAGATTTCCGATCAGTTTATTCGACAATTTTGCTCAATTGGATGAAGGCACCCGCAGGAAAAATTCTAGGTCGCGAGTTTCCAAAGCTGAGCTTCGTCTAGTGCACCGTCTCGCATATAATGACGATGATCCAGATCAAACGAGTGTATGACCCGCCCGCGAAAGAGGATGGCGCGCGTTTTCTGGTGGAACGCCTGTGGCCGCGCGGAATAAAAAAGGAGGCCTTGCACATGGACACCTGGTGTAAGAACGCAGCGCCCAGCAACGATCTGCGCCGCTGGTTCAGCCACGACCCAGCCAAATGGAAGGAATTCCAACGGCGATACCTGGCCGAGTTGGGCGAAAATCGTGCAGCCTGGCAACCGTTGCTGGACGCAGCCAAGCCCGGCAACATCACACTCCTGTACAGTGCTCATGACACGGAGCATAATAGCGCCGTAGTGCTGAAGTCATACTTGGAAGAGCGACTGGCCGGCAAGAAAAGTCGACGATAGCTAAGATAGATAGCTGGCGAGGCCGCCTCAGACCGGCGAGATGTAAGGATCTCAAGCTCGGGTCGGGAGGAGCGCCGATCAGCTTGCAGGTCGTCGCACTTATGCCGGCTGGTTTTTCAGCTCAATCCTGCTGAGCGGCTCCTCACTCTTTCACCCCCGGTGTCGCTCCCCGATATCCCGTTAACTCCATGTATCCAACGCCATCTACCGGCTTGTTTCCGCGTTCACCTCTGAGCTTTATGGCACCCTCCCAGTAGACCACGGAGA
>DATMQC010000197.1:0-22059 GCA_035567275.1 Chthoniobacterales bacterium
GGCAGGAATGCTGCGAGGGCTTCCTCCACCATTTTCTGGCGTGTAACAAGGTACTCTTTCATTTGGCAGGGTTTACCGGAGATAGCGCTGCGCGATCGGCATGCGCCAGCCGATCCCGAACGCAAGGCTCGTAACCCGCAGGCCCGGAGCCGCTTGGCGCCTCTTATACTCGTTCATGTCAACTCTTCGCTGAATCCATCGAACGGTCTGAGGATCAAAACCGCGGGCTACGATGTCTTCCGGACTCAACTGTTTCTCAACATAGAGTTGCAAAATCTCATCCAGAACTTCGTACTCCGGCAGCGTATCCTGATCTTTCTGGTTGGGTTTCAATTCAGCGCTGGGAGGTTTCAAGATTGAATTTGCAGGTATGATTGTGCCTTGGCGATTGATCCAGCGCGCCAATTGGTAGATCATTGTTTTCGGTACGTCGCTGATAACGGCCAGCCCTCCGCACATGTCCCCATAAATCGTGCAGTAGCCGACTGCCAGTTCGCTCTTGTTGCCAGTGGTTAGCAGGAGATGACCGAACTTGTTTGACATCGACATCAAGATGAGTCCACGCAGTCGAGATTGCATATTCTCTTCCGTCGTGTCCTCGCTTCGGCCTGCGAAGATTTCTTTGAACTGAGCTTTGATAATTTCAAAAGGTTCCTTGATTGGCACCACGTGCCTCGCGATTCCGAGGTTCTTCGCCAGTTCGCCTGCATCATCGAGACTGCCTTGGGAAGAATATTGACTCGGCATAGATACCCCGACGACGTTTTCGCGGCCCAGGGCTGCAACGGCGACTACCGCAGTTACCGCTGAGTCGATTCCCCCGCTCAGACCGAGCACAGCGCTCTTGAATCCGCACTTGGCAAAATAGTCGCGAACGCCCAACACCAAGGCTTCGAAGACTTCCTCTTCCGGAGGCAGATCGACATCAGGGGAGGGGAGCCCCCCAGACGCAGCCACGGAAATCTGCTCACGAAAACCCGGCATTTGAAAGACGGTTTCTCCCGTTTCGTTAATGGCAAATGAGTTGCCATCAAAGACCAGTTCGTCGTTACCCCCAATTGCATTGCAATAAAAGAATGGTACGCGATGATCGCGGGCAAGTTCGCGGACCATTTCCCTTCGGAGTGCGGGCTTGCCAAGATGGTATGGGGACGAACTCAGGTTGAGAATGAGACGAACCCCTTTGGCAACCAGAGTCGCAACCGGACTCGTACGGTACAGATCGCGACTGAGATACTTATCGGTCCAGATGTCCTCGCAAATTGTGATGCCGACTTTTGTTCCCAATAGTTCCACGGGTTCCTGATGGGCGGCAGGCTCGAAGTACCGCGCTTCATCAAACACGTCATATGTTGGCAACAGCGTTTTGAACACTTTGCGGATCGGTTTGTCCTTCTCCAGAATACCGCAAGCATTCATAAACGGTTTGCCCGGAATATTGGGATTGTAGTCGACGAAGCCGACGAGAAGCGGGTTCGGTCCGATAGAACGCCGCAGGGCCTCAAGCGATTCAAGAGTTTCAGGAACAAAGCCGGATTTGAATACGAGGTCTTTTGGCGGATATCCCGTGAGAGCCAACTCCGGCGTAAGAACCAAGTCCGCTCCCGCTGCCACTGCCCTTTCGTATGCGCATAAGATTTTGGCCTGGTTAGCCCGGATGTCCCCTACGGTGGTATTAATCTGTGCAAAGCCGATTTCCATAGGTGTGCGTGTCGTGTCCCTTGATGCTATTTTCCGGACGAGACATTAGTTCAAGAACATTTCGACGGAAGCGGCCGTACATAAACGTGATAAGCGGCAGATCTCCGCGCTGCCCTGCGAGAAAAGCGCCTTGCCTTACGAGTCTGCCTCGTGGGAATGGCGGCCTCGGAGATGCCGCCCTACCAATCTGCCTCGCGAGCAGGGGGGTGATCTCAGGGCAGCCCGCCGCGAAAACGGCCACCTCCGAGTGCGGCCCCCGGTTCTGTGTTCAGATCCGCGAGCACCTCGGGGTCGCGCACGTCGGCCCATTTTCCTTTGATTTCGATTGCCTTCACCTTCCTGCCTTCCTTGGCTGCCGCGCGAATCGCGTCCGTCAGTTCATATTCGCCTCTTGGTGATTTTTCAAGACGAGCGACGTAGGGAAAAATGGAGTTCTTGAAGGTATAGATGCCGGCATTATACCAAGGAGTATGGACTTCCCCTGGAACCTGCTTTTCACACAGATCGACCACCTCGAATGCGTCATTCAAATACACGGCTCCACCCTTCGTAATGTCGTCCATCCGGCGTACCGTGACCACGATCTCTGCCTCCATGGAATGGGTGAGGGGGACATAGCAGGAGGGGTCGACTAGAATGTCGCCATAACTAAGTATGAAAGGGTTGCTGTCGCAAAAATTCCTGGCCAGTTCGACCACCCTTCCTGTCCCGTCTTGCGTTACCTGTTCAATGTAGTCGATCTGCACTCCAAAATCCGAACCTTTCCCGAAATAGTCGATCACGATCTCTTTGCGATAGCCGACGACCAGAAGCACATGCTCAATGCCGGCGTCCCTCAGACCCTCGATGATGTATTCCACGATGGGTTTGCCACGCACCTGCACCATTGGCTTTGGAATATCGTTCGTTAATTCCCGCATCCGTTTGCCGCGGCCTGCAGCGAGAATTACAGCTTTTGTAATTGCTTTACCCATCCCATTTTTGAGGCGGGACTTAGCTTTGCGCCTCATTTATAAACTGCTCGATCCGGACCGTGGCCTCTTTCAGTTTGTCCAGTCCGGTCGCAAAGCAACAACGTACGAACCCTTCTCCTGAGACACCAAATGCGCTCCCCGGAACGACCGCAACCCTTTTCGATTTCAAGAGCCTTAAAGAGAAGTCCTTACTCTTTAAGCCCGTGGGCGTGATGTTTGGAAAGACATAAAATGCGCCTTTTGGCGAATGACATGGGAGACCGATTTCGTTCAATCGGTTGACGACATAGTTGCGCCGCCTTTCGTAATCGCTCCGCATCGCCTCCACTTCGCTCTGGCAATTTTCGAATGCTTCGATCGCGGCTTCCTGCGACATCGTTGAGGCGCACATGATCGAGTATTGATGGATTTTCATCATCGCTTCAATGATCGGGCTTGGAGCGCAGGCATATCCAACGCGAAAGCCGGTCATCGCAAAGGACTTGGAACAACCATTGAGAAGGACCGTTCGGTCCCTCATCCCAGGCAGGGAGGCAATGGACGTATGCACTGTTCCATCATAGATCAGCTCGCTATAAATCTCGTCGGTAAGGACAATCAGATCATGTCGCACGCATATCTCGGCGATTGCCCTCAGATCGTCGGCGCGGAGCACTCCACCGGTCGGATTTGTCGGGAAACTCAGCAGAAGCGCCTTGGTGCGCGGCGTAATCGTCCTTGCGACATCTTCTGCCAGCAGGCGAAATTCATGTGCTGCTAAGGTCTTCACCGACACGGCCTTCCCGTAACAGAGCGAAACGCTCGGGCTATAAGAAACGTAACTCGGTTCGTGAAAGATGACTTCATCCCCGGGGTTGAGAAGCGCCCGTAAAGCGAGGTCCAGCGCTTCGGATACGCCTACGCTCACGAGAATTTCATCCTGGGGATGGTATGTGACGCCGTAACGTCGCTCAACGTAGCGCGCGATCGCATTCCGCAATTTCGGTAGCCCGAGATTTGACGTGTATCCCGTTCTTCCCTTCTCCATTCCAAAGATCGCAGCCTCACGAATGCGCCATGGAGTTACATAGTCCGGTTCCCCAATGCCAAGGGAGATGACATCGGTCATTGACTGAACTACTTCGAAAAAATCCCGGATACCAGAGCGCGGAATTTCTTGGACGTGATCCGCGATATACTTCGAAAAATCCATGAACGTTCTAAGGAGTGGACATCGTCAAAAAACCGGCGCTCATTAATTTTTTATGGAGTGACCGGTAGTCTTTCTGCGTTAGCGGGCTGGCTGAGCAAAAGCCCATTTTGTTTGTAGGTTTTTAGGCGAAAACGCGTTGCCGTTGAAATGACACCCTCAACGGTGCTCAGCTTTTCAGAGACGAATCTGGCGACCTCCCGCAGGTTGCTAGCCTCCAGCGTGATGGCGAGGTCGTACCCTCCGCTCATCAGCCAGCAGCTCTTGACTTCGCTGAAGCGAGCTATTCGTTCTGCCAGCCGATCAAATCCGCCCCCTCTTTCGGGTGTGATGCTGACTTCGATAAAGGCCGTTACCGCATCGGCATCAATTTTTTCGGGATCAACAACTGCCTGGTAACCCAGAATGACGCCGTCTGATTCGTATTGTCGAATTCGCCGATCGATCTCCTCCACTGAGGTGTTCAGCATTTTCGCCAAATCTTCGCGTGGTGTATTGGAATTTTGGTGAAGTAACTCGATAAGGGGATCCATTTTTACAAAAACTGAGAGAATTCGATTGGTATTCAGGATAAATGGTTCAGGTCCTGACAGGACTCGCAGGCAGCTTGGACCTCCGCTCCGATATCGCCGAAGCTGATACCAATTTCTCGCGCCGTTTTTACAAGTTGGTGGTCCGACGCGACGAGTCTCAGACGATTAACTGCGTCGGCTAGTGGCGCATCAAGAATTTCGTAATTCTGATAGCTCACCATCGCGCCGAACTTGCGCTCACGAATGAGTTGCACAGCCTTGACACCAAAACGCGTGGCGAGCAGCCGATCCACAGCTGTGGGCGGTCCTCCTCTTTGGAGATGGCCGAGAACGCAACAGCGCGATTCTTTCCCGGTACGTTCCATAACCTCGCCCGCCACGATCTCGCCGATTCCGCCCAGTCGATGCTCGCCGATTGTATTCTGCTGGAAATGCTGTTCGCCATCCTTCGGTTTGGCGCCCTCGGCGACTATGATCATGGTACTCTGATATCCCTCGGCGTCCCTTTGCCGAACGGCATCAGCCACGTAATTCCATTCGAAGGGAATTTCGGGAATCAAAATGATGTCTGCACCGCCCGCGATACCGCCGAGTAAAGCGATCCAGCCGGCGTGACGTCCCATGACTTCAAGCACCATGACGCGCTTATGGCTCAAGGCGGTGGAGTGCAAGCGATCGAGCGCTTCTGTAACGTAGCTTACAGCCGAATAGAATCCAAAAGTCATCGACGTTGCTTCAAGATCATTATCAATCGTCTTGGGAACACCGATGATGGGGATGCCGGCTTCGTGCAGCTGCAGAGCAGTGCTTAGCGATCCGTCTCCCCCTACAACAATCAACCCGTTGATTTCAAGTTCGCTCAGTGTCTGTCGCGCCTGCTCAATTATTTCGCGCGGAACGCGAGCTTTTTCGCCTGCGCCGGTCTTCGCGATAAAATGTCCTCTGTTTGTTGTACCGAGTATTGTGCCCCCCTGTTGCATGATCCCTGCGGTCTTCATGCGGTCGAGGACAATATATCGCCTTGGTGGCAGCAATCCTTCAAAGCCATCTTGAAACCCGATGACTTGCCAACGCAGGTTTTCGGCGGCTTTGGTCACGCCTCGAAGCACCGCGTTCAGCCCGGGGCAATCCCCGCCACTGGTGAGTACTCCGATTCGCTGAGTTTGCATAAGCTACCTTTGCGCTGCCTGATTTTCCATAGGGCGCCCCGCCGCAGCCCACTTATCGTAGAGTAACCAGCCGCGACTCAGCAGGCCATTTGCTGCCGCAGTTCGATCGGCAGCCCCAAGCACCACAATATTTAACCGCCTTGGAGTGACCAGAGTTGTGCCGCCTTGTTGCGTTATTTCAGGATCATGCTGGGACGAAATGATGATGCACTCACCGGCCCTGGCGGTTGAGCCCGTCTTGACCCCGTCGACGCCCTGCGTCCCCAAAAGCTGGTTGGTGTTGCGCAACAGATACTGCTGCACCTGGCCGCTCCGGTTGAAAGCGATCTTCCGCTCCCTTTGCGAGACATAAAACCGGAACGCAGCATCCTTCATCGCGTAGGCTGTCAGCTTAACCAAATCAAATGCAGTTGAGTAGGGTCTCGTGCCTCTCGCAGGCTCCAAGCCGTGCGGATTAAGGAACAATGTGCGTTCCATCCCCAATTGCCGGGCCAACGCGTTCATTTGAGACACAAATGCTTCAACGGCGCCCAAAGACTGCATTTGTTCGCCCCCCTGTGCGCGTAATGCAGCACCGACATAGTAGGCGAGTGTCGTCGCCGCGATATTATCGGACTGCATAAGCGCTGCATATAACAAGTCGCGGTAGCTGATCAGGTCATTTGGCTGCAGACCCAGCGGGTTTTCTGCCCCGGCTTCAGCAAGCGCTTGCGGAGGGATCACGACTTCTTGACTTAGATCCGTTCCTTCTCTTGAAGCCCAATCCAGGACCACCTTGCCGGTAGCGATCTTTGTCAGGCTGGCGATCTGCCGTTTCTCGTCGGCTTTATAGGCTTCGAGTACGTAGCCGGTCGTATGATCCGCAACAACGTAGGAGGCGGCAACCTGAGCCGCTGCTGCAGATATAAATCTGAGTACGACCACTGCAATGAGCAAGATCCTGGCGAGGCCGCGCCTCAGACCGGCGAGATGTAAGGGCATTAAGTCACGTTGGGAGCAGCGCCGGTTAGGCGAGGCAGCCTCGCGGTCTTGCTTTTCAAGGATTCTAGCAACGTTCCACATGAAATCTAACGGCGCTCACTCTATTGCGGTTCGCCGTTAAGGCAATCTCGAAAGTCACCCAGTTGTCGCTCTGGCGTGCTTGCGAAGCGAAAGCACCGGAGCGGCAGCCGGGCTCCACGGATTGGATTGGAATTGGGCGTCTTCGAGTTGAAGAACATTTTTGGAACAAAGCTCAAGAACAGAACGCACGTCGAGATCGAGATATAGAGGGGAAAACGGCTCCAGATTCACGTAGGCGAGCTTGAACAATCGCCACGCCGGGTGCAGTCGCTTCCGGTCGGTAGGATGCTCCGGACGCCGGTATTGTTTTTGCAGATGAACAAAGGCTCCGGCTAATTGAATAAGCCCTTTGAAAAATTGGTGCCGCGAACCTTCCGTCCCCAGCCATAGATGTTCGAGGACATCATGTGCCTCGTAGTACCGCTGTTCGTTGAAGCAAACGAAATACCCTTCATAACACGGATCGTGATTCGATCCCGTATTCAAGGATTTAACATAAGATTCGATTCGTTCGCCTTTTTTCATTCCCAACCCGTTTTGCCTTTCAAGGATTCTGGTGAATTTGCTTGTCAGCTCGCCCTACGCAAAGAGAATTCCGTCCTGTTGGGAAATCCGCTCTGGCGGATAACGGCAATGTCGACGGAATTAGCTGTTTTGACGTCTTTGCTTCTTGTCTTGCTGGCTGGTGTTTCAGCCTTCTTCTCGGGTATGGAGACCGCTCTCTTTTCGATTACCGGGTTCCAAATTCGCCGCTGGCGCGAACGCGACCCGAGGATCGCAAGGGAATTTGAGAAGTTGATGACCAATCCAAGGCGTGTGCTGAGCGTGATCCTGCTGACGGACACCCTGATCAACATACCGTTGATTATTCTGGCTCTCATCTTCACGAACGCTATCGAATTGCCTGTGCCGATTTGGCTCAAGACGCTGGTCATCTTCGGATTCATTGTTCTTGCCTGCGACCTGTTGCCAAAAGTCCTCGCGCTTGCTGATCCTTTCCGCTTTTCCGAAACCGCCATTCGTATTCTCCGGGTGCTAATGCCGATCGCCGAGCCGCTCTCGCGATCGCTGCAGGATCTCGTGGAGCGTGCTGCAGACCTTTTTGCGAAGGAAAAATCCGGCCCGCAAAATCACCTCGATGACGAAGAACTCGTAGCTCTTGTGGAATTGGGCGTTGAGGAAGGTCAGCTAAGTGAGGACGAACGCGAAATGATCCAGGAAATTATCAAGCTCGGCGACAAGACGGTGAAGGATTGTATGACGCCGCGAGTCGACGCCTTTACTATTCCGGATTCACTTACGAACGAGGAAGTGATTCGTCTCCTTCGAATCAAGCGGCACGGAAAAGTCCCTGTCTATGGCGAAAGCCCTGATGAAATTCTCGGTGTGCTCGATGCGAAGAGCTTTCTTCTGGATCACGAAGAGCACTACACGGAGCACCTCGAAGTCCCATCATTTGTCCCCGAGACCATGCGAGCGCTTGACCTTTTACGAGCCTTTCTCACCCACACCCAACGCCTTGCGATCGTAGTTGACGAGTTTGGCGGGACGGAGGGAGTGGTGACCTTCAATGATATCGTTGAAGAAGTGATCGGTGACGCCGTTCCGCGAGGCGAAGACGAGCTTTACATCGAAGAAGTCGCGCGGGGCAAGTGGCTCGCCAGCGGCGGCGCGAGGCTCGATGACCTCAGCGAATTGGTCGGAGTCGACCTGCGGCGCGAAGGACTCGATACAATTGGCGGTTTGATCTTCAATAAATTGGGCTACTTACCGAAGCCGGGAGCCATCGTTGAGATCCCTCCCCTCCATTTCGAAATTCGCCAGAGCAGCCGCAAACGGATATTGGAGGTGGCTGTCGAAAAAATTGACTCGTTGCGACCGGAGGCTCCGTGACTTGGTTCGTACTGGTTCTTTGCCTCGCGGCATCCTTTCTCTTTTCCGGCACCGAGGCAGGCATCCTCTCATTGAACAGGCTGCGGCTTCGCCGTCTCGCGCGGCAAAGAGATCGGGCCGCAGTCCATCTTGAACAGGTCTTGGAACAGCCGGCTCGCCTTCTCGTGACGGTCTTGATCGTCACCAGTCTCCTGAACATTCTCGCGCTGGTGCTGCTTGCAAATGCCTTAGTGGGTTGGGTCGGCTGGACGGGTTACTTTCTAACGCTTCTGGTCGCGCTTCCGCTATTCCTTGTGGCAGTGGAGCTCCTCCCAAAAGCCGTGTTCCGCCGCATTCCGTATAAGCAACTCGCGTCGCTCGCGATACTTCTGGATGGCGCTTCGACGATCCTGACGCCAGCGATCTATATTGGGAGTTTTTTCGCTAAGAACGTTTTACGATTAAAACGGCCTCGCGAAATCTTTATTGCTCGCGAGGATTTGAAGTATGTCACGAGCGAGATTGAGAGGATGGGCATGCTCAGCAGCATCGAACGCCAGATGATTCATAATGTGGTCGATTTTCGTTCGGTGAAAGTAAGCGACGTAATGGTCCCTATCACGGCGGTCGTAACGGTTCGCCTCGAAACAACGATTGAGCAACTCCTTGAAATCTTTCGTCGCTCAGGTTTTGACCGTTATCCGGTGGTCAACGAGGCGGGAAAAATTATCGGAGTTGTGACGGTATTCGATCTGATTGTTGATCGACCCGCGGTTTCCACCGTGCGCGAATACCTGCGCCGAATTTTAACCGTAAGATCAGACGACCAGGCTGCTCTTATTCTTCGCAGACTTCGCGCCTCCCCGATCAACTTGGCGGCGGTTGTTGATGAATCCGGGAATACCGCAGGCATAGTGAGTGTCGAGGATCTCGTCAATCCGCTCGTAAAAGTACCCAGCGCGTTTCTCACGGGGATCTGAGAAGTGCCAGTTAACGCGCTTCGCTCACAAATCGAGGAAGAAAGAATTCACTCTGTTCTGCTTGGATTTAAGTCCCATTTCTTCCGAGCCGCTTCTGAGCGGCTCGAGCGCCTGGAAATTTCGCGAGGGCTTTGGCTGATAAATTTCCAGGCTAATCCCTCTTGACCCGTTCCAAACTCTCTCAATATTTTCCCGGCTTTATGGCCACGCCAATAACTCCCTATTCCCGCAAAAACCCGTTTCCCGCGACTCTGCTTGTGAATCGGAAACTCAATTTTGAAGGTTCGGAGAAAGAGACGCGGCATTATGAATTTTCCCTCGCTGACTCAGGAATGGTTTATGAGGTCGGCGATTCGATGGGCGTGTTTCCTCGCAATAATCCAAAACTGGTAGAAGAACTTCTCCATGCCTTGCACTTCTCGGGCGACGAACCGGTCAAGAACAAAGAGGGTGAGACATTTTCCATGCGGGAAGGATTGTTGAAGCACTACCACGTTACACAACCCTCCAGGCAATTTCTTGAGGCGGTCACCTCGAAATCGCACGGCGCGGGCGTCCTCGACGGGTTAATGCATCCGGATCGAAAGAATGAACTCGAACGTTACCTCTGGGGACTGGAGGTAATTGACTTTCTGCTCGACCATCCCTCGATCCGATTTACTCCGGAAGAATTCGTCGCGACCCTTCGCAAGTTGCAGCCGCGCCTTTACTCGGTTGCCTCCAGCATCAAAGCGTTCCCTGACCAGGTTCACTTTATGATCGCAAGCGTTCGTTATCAGAGTCACGGGCGAGAGCGCGAGGGCGTGGCTTCGACCTATCTTGCGGATCGCATTTCCGAATCCGCCAAGGTTCCCATGTTCGTTCATGTGGCGAAAGGATTTCATCTGCCCGAAGATCCGTCGACTCCTATCATCATGGTCGGACCGGGAACCGGTGTGGCCCCTTTTCGCGCCTATCTCCATGAACGCAAACAGACGGGTGCGCCTGGCAAAAACTGGCTGTTCTTCGGCGAGCAGCGATACCGTTGTGATTTCTTCTACAAGGAAGAATTTGATGCATTGCAGCGAGACGGGGTTCTCAATCGCTTCGATTTAGCCTTCTCTCGAGACCAAGCCCACAAAATATACGTACAGCACCGGATGCTCGAGAAATCTCGAGAAATCTACGCCTGGCTGGCGGAAGGAGCTCATTTCTATGTTTGTGGTGACGCCGCCAGAATGGCCAAAGACGTTGACGTCGCACTCCATCAAATCGTTGAGAAAGAAGGCAGCAAAACGCCCGAGGCGGCCGCCGAATACGTCGAGGCGATGAAAAAAGCCAAGCGCTACAAACGGGATGTGTATTAGGAGGAGAACACAGAAGACAGAAGACAGAAGACAGAAGTCAGAAGTCAGAAGTCAGAAAGCTGTTGTCTCTCTCGCCAAAGCCGTTGTTCCTTCTTGGGCTGTTTAAGCCCCTCTCGCACTCCTGATCTCCGGCAACTCTCTCCCTCCGGCGATCTCAGGATTGCTCCGCCAAATAGCGCTCACAAATACCTGCGGTTCTGAGACTTGTGCGAGGAACTTAAGACGAACATTGATCACGGCTCGTCTGGAGGGGAGTTGCTTGCAACTCCCGCGAATTCACCAAAGCCAGGCAAATGATCTTTACTCGCCCCGGCGTTGCGAGCAACTCCCCTCCAACGGCTTGAGTGTTGAGAACTAACCCGTTTTCGAAGTTGGGCTAAGCCAAGGTAGGGTCCGATCTCCGAGCGGACCGCTCGGCGTTAGTCATATTGATGGAATCGAGCGTCCCGGCAGCTCGTTCGCCCTGAACAATAGGTGATTTCGGTGTCGAGTTCGGAAAGTAGGGATGGAATTTTTAGGGAAGAAGATGCCGAACTCCTGATTTCTGACTTCTGTATTCTGACTTCTGTATTCTCCCCCCAATTCTCCCCCATCACTCCCCCGCCGTCACTTCTCTTGCGTAAACATTGATTTGGCCGTCAACTCCTCTGCGCACATCGACGATCTGGAACGGGCGCTCTGTAAATCGCTGAAAGCTTTCGCCTTCCCGAGGCGTGGCGGTGCCGCGTGGATATTCAACGATGACTCGCGCATTTCCTCGATTGAGGAGGCGATCAGTCAATGATTGCCGGGCGCGCAAAATGGCCCGGTTATCACGTGCAGCCGTTACTGTAAAATCCCCGCGCAAGTAAATGGTCTCGTTGCCGATCCCTTTGTCGACAAGGTTGGCCGTCTCATCAACGCCGATAAGCCGTCCTCTCGGCATTTGGCCGGGGCGGTATATCTGCCATGCGCCCACCCGTCCTGTTGTTCCAGGTGTCGGAGAAGCGGTCAGAAAAGGCTGCAAAGGTTGGCTCGCCGCAACTGGGGTACGAGTTGCGGATTGCACCGGCACGGGCGATGCCGCCGCGGTAAGATCCCGCGAGGCAGTCTCAGTGGCCGGCGTTGCTGATGCGGCAACACCAGGTTTCGTAGTCCCCTTCGCAGCGACTGCAGGCGTCGCCGTAGGCACTGGCATCGGCTCAGACCCTACAAGATTCGATTGCGACTTGCTGTCGGCCGACGCGGTTTCCTGGCCCACGGTTGCGAGGCGAAACTGTGCAAAGCGCTGTTCGGCATCGCGAATTTGCTTTTGCCCGATTAACGGCAAGCCCGCCTTAACATTCACATTCCTGGGGGGATCTAATTGGAACCCGGAACCGCCCTGAGTCGTTCCGTAAGGACCGTACAGAAGGGGCACGCATGTGAACAGAAGTCTCGCATTTCCGAGTTCCTGAATATGAATCACCGCCGACAAATCATACGAGCGTCGAAGCTCAATTCCTAATCCGGTAGTGAGCGTTCGCCGCATGGCAGGCACGTGTTCGGTCGAGGCCGGAAAAAGGTGTTCAATGTAAATTGTCGGCACCTCAACCGACTGCGCAAGAACCACAGACCCGGAATCCAGGAACTTGTTAGGATCCATTGGGAAACTGTCCAACACGGTAAATTTTCCCGTTACATACGGAATTTTGCCAACCTGATGATCGTAATTTCGAAGATACGATCTGAGCAGGTTTTTGCTCGCTTCGTCCAGTTGCCCCGCGGTCATCACACCGAATTTCGTCAGAAGTTTGTCCGGGGTGAGAAACTCCCCTGCGGGAGCGGCAGTCAGCTCAAATCGTTTCGGAGGATCAAGCCTCTTCAGCTTTGCCAGTATCTGGTAGTTAAAGGGTTCTTCCGGATGTGTGAATATGTAAAACGTGCCGATCCAGCAGGCTACCGCGAACCCGCACATCAAAAGAATGAAGACGGTCCATCCGAACAGGTTATCGGTTTCGCTTTGCTGGCGCGCTCTTTTGCTGCCTCGTCCAAGCTCGACCGTTTTCATGGGCAAGTGGGCGAAATGATTTCCACTAGCCTTCACGAGGCACTTCAAAGGAACTGCCGCAACCGCAGCTCCGTACTGCATTCGGATTGGTGATTTTAAAGCCGGCTCCAGTGAGACCGTCGGCGAAGTCAACCGTTGCGCCCTTTAAGAAGTCCGCGCTGGAGGCATCGACAAGAACTTCTACTCCCTCGTGCTCGATGCGATGATCACCCTGCTTTACGTGGTCAAACTGCATCCCGTACTGCATTCCTGCGCAGCCGCCGGTCTCGACAAAAATCCTGAGCCCTTTATCGCGATATTCAGGATTTTCCGCGATCAGAGCTCGCAGCTGGCGAAAAGCAGATTGCGTCACGGTAATCATTGATATTAAGAATTAACCGGCAGCTCGCAAAAAAGTCAAACAGAGGCGTCCATGCCTTGTGAGGCAGGAAATTCTCTTGGACTTTCATAGCTGCTTCTTGTGAGTACACTCTTACATGGGTCGAATTTTACTGTTGGCTGACGACGTGGCGAGTCAGGTAGCCGCAGGAGAAGTCGTCGAAAGACCGGCGTCGGTCGTGAAAGAACTCGTTGAGAACAGCGTCGACGCAGGCGCAACGCGGGTCGAGGTGGCAATTGCTCGGGGCGGGATCTCGCTGATGCGAATCGTCGATAACGGTATCGGTATGGATCGCGACGACGCGCTGCTTTGTCTCGAGCGCCACGCGACGAGCAAGATTCGAACGGGAGGAGACCTGGCAAAAATCCGGACGCTGGGATTTCGAGGAGAAGCTCTGCCAAGTATCGCAAGCGTTTCGCGATTTCGTCTTTCAACCCGTTCTCACGGGGCACTTGAAGGAACCGAGGTACTCGTCAACGGAGGCAAGATCGATCTGGTAAAGTCATCCGGGGAAGCGCCCGGAACACAGATCGAAGTCAGGTCGCTCTTCTACAATCTGCCCGCCCGCCGCAAGTTTCTACGCAGCGAAAATACCGAAGCGAGTCATATCCAGCACCAACTGATCCTTCAAGCGACCGGGCATCCCCAGGTCGGCTTCGTATTCATGCGGGAGCAGAATGTTGTCTTTCAGGCGCCGCCTGCCGCAACCCTCATGGATCGTATTCGAGATCTGCGTGGAGGAGAATTCCTTGAACAGTTGCTGGAAGTGTCGCCGGATACGGCAAACGGCATCACGGTCTACGGATTTATCGGTAAGGCGGGTATCAGCCGGGCGACCAGGACCGAGCAGATACTATTTGTGAACGGTCGTCCCGTGGAGAACATCACGCTCCAACATGGACTTCGGGAGGGGTATCACACCGCTCTCATGAAGGGGCAGTTTCCGGTGACGTTTCTATTCCTGGAGATGGATCCTGAAGCGGTCGATGTGAACGTGCACCCGGCAAAGCGCGAAGTTCGTTTCCGGGACCCCGACGGTGTCAAAGAGGCAGTAGCCAATGCCGTTCAAAAAACACTTGAGGCGGACCGGAAACGCTGGAGCGATGCCTTTCAGCGACCGGAGAAAGCCCGGGTTGCTCTGGAATCGAGCTCGAGAATTCCAATTATCGATACGACGCCCGCGCTCATCCCGCCCAGCCAACAGTTCTCCCTCCGGCGCGACTGGTCCGAATTCAACGCCGAAGGTACTTCCCCGGCGCCTTTTCTCGAGCGTCCAACGGTTGAGCGCTCTTCACTCGATAGCGAGCCGATCGAACCCACCCACGGCGGCTCTCTCGCCGGCCGTTCGGCGCCAGTCTTTTCATCCGCGCGCGGCGATGGCGATGAATCTGATTTCCAGGGAACTTCGCCCGCGAGTTCGGACTCGCATTCGAGGTCGCCGTTCGATTTCAGGATTCTTGGGGTCCTTGGCAAGCTCTATATCTTAATGGAAAACGCGGACGGACTTGTTCTCGTTGATCAGCACGCCGCCCACGAACGTATCCTTTTCGAGAGACTTCGAAAACAGATGGAGTCCGCCGGAGTCCCGATCCAAAGGCTTCTTATCCCTTTGACAGTGAGCGTAACACCAAAAGATTACGATTGGATCCTGACGAACGCGCCTACGCTGGAAAAGATGGGCTTCGCCCTGGAGCCTTTTGGAGATTCAACGCTCAAGGTCGACGGCATACCGCCGTTCTTCCCAACGGACGATCCCGGTCTGGCAATCAGAAAATTAGTGGATGAACTGCGTTCCATTACCACGTCGACCTCGCGGCTCCGAATGGGCGAGGAGTCAATTGCGAAAACGGTCTGTCGCCATGCCATCAAAGCAAATGACGATTTACGGTTGCCGGAGGTAGAAAACCTGATTCGAGACCTGCTCGCGTGCGATCTTCCATTCTGCTGTCCACATGGCAGACCCACAATGATCCAGGTAGGCTACGGAGAACTGGAGAAGAAATTCGGTAGAAAAGTCTGATCTCACGGGACCCGTCCCCGGATCCCAAACGGCGAACGGCGAAACGCTGTGGCCTCACGCAGAGGGCGCCGAGAAACGCAGGGGTAGGAAGACGAGGAGTTCAGTTGCTTTGTGACGGGCTAAAGCCACTTGCTCCCAGGTATCTTAGCCTTTTGTGCAATTTTCTTTGTCAGATACGCAATCAGCACCGGCCTGGCAATTGACCACATGCCGTTCCAGACGCCTCTCAGAAGCCCGCTGCCCCCCCGCTTTTCCTTTTGCGGGCTCGTGGACTGGATATAGACCTTCTTTTTTCGTGCCGGCAGTCTCGATAAGATCCAGCCAAAGATGGCAGCCGCGCTCATCCAAGCCCACGAATGCCGGCTGACGGAATCTGCAAGCTTCTGGTTAACATCGAGACTGCGCCGCACAAGCAGCGATTGCTCACCTAGTTCGACCCGGGTGCGCGAAAGTTCGAGAACTATTCGCTGCTTTTCGTCTTTTGGCTCAACCATTCGCGATCCTTTTTGAACTCCGCGAGCGTAACCGGAAAAATCGGCCTGACGATCCGGAATCTAAGAACCAGGACCGAAGAAACGCTGAGCAGTAGAAGAAGAACTGCACTGGCAAGCGCACACCATCCCCAGTCCCAGTGCAGGACCTGCATCATCAAGAACAGCAGAAATACGACCAGCATCACAAGGGCGCCGGCAAAAAATACGATCGTACCCACGAAAAGAAGAGCCAGGACCAATAAATGAATGCCTGTCTCTTTCGATTCGAGACCAATCAGGCGCAGCCTAAGCTCGAAATAATGAATGAACGCAGCGATCCAGTTTCGAACCGAATCGCTCAAGGACTGCTTGGACGTCTGAACCCCGACGGGAGCATCGGAATCCATGGACTATTTCCGAAACATGAGACCGACAAAAAATCCAAGACCAAGTGCGATAAAAATGGACTTTGTCGGATTTTCGCGAACATAAGCTTCTCCTTTCGACTGCCATGTCTTCGCCTTGGACCGTGCATCCGTCCATGCGCTTCCTGCCATCCCTGAGAACTCGTGTGCCTTGCTTTGTGCTGCCTGACGAAGCTCCTCGGCCTTTTTTTCGGCGGCCCGGCGAATCTCTTCCGCTTTTGCGCTTGCCGCCGCCTTAAAATCGTCCGCGGCTGCCTTCACAGGCCCTTTGGCGCTGTCTGCCGCTTCTTGGGGATCTCGATTTTCTTCCATAATTTATCCTTAAAGAATCACTCAATCTATCGACGCACTGACTAGCATCGGGATCAATTTTCTATGTTGTGGTTCTAAAAATCAAGGCTGCTGGCCTGCGGACTCTGCTTGCCAGAGAATTTGCGACGCCGGCGCGGCCAACGGGGCGCTTTCTCATCAAGTACGGGTGTACCTGACATAATCAGGGCGTCTATCTTGCGGAACCGGGAACTAGAATCCCGTTCTTCCGCTTGAAAATCAAGGGTTTGCGAAGAAGCCAATTGATTCACTGAAAGATTCTCATAAAGGCCCGCATCCGTACCCAAGCAGTTATCGCATATATTCTACGAGGCCAGGGTGCAAAAGGGGACTTCTATCGCCAAGACAAGGTTGTATGAAGCGAAGCAAGGCGGATGCATCCAGCAAACAGAATGCGCTTGCGTGGCAGCGACGCGATCAACTCATGGATCGGGTCAATAGCGACGACGCAATTTGGCAATTCACCATGCGCTTCATTTGGTTCACGCTTGGAATCGGCTGCGCGGTGCTAGGCACGGTCATGGCAGGGATTTTGTTGGGGTGAATTCGGTGGCCGTCCGCTGGTCTGCCTGCTTTCAGTGCTCCCTAATCCTCTCCCACGCCCTCCAGTACTCCAAATTAACCCTACGCAACCCGACATAAACGCACATTTCCACTCGGGGGAACGTGGGAAATAGATCCTGACTCATGACCAGGCCCCATCGAAACGCAGGACCCCAAATCGTTCCGGAACATGAAAACTCTCCAGGAATGACGGCGACCACGCTGTCAATTCACGTTTCTCCTCTTTCGACCTGTCGATCCGCGCGAAGTTCACTCTCCAGACAGGGGAGCGCGCAGGATGGCAGTCGCCCAGAGCTCGAAATGGTATTTGAAACGCTGCTAGCCAGCCGTATGCCAACGTGCCGCAGGCGGTCGCCAGTCCTTCGCAAGTCCAAGCAAATTCTTTCCGTAGGCCCGTGCGGACCCGCCGAATGAAAACGTCGGTGACCGTATTCAATGGGTTGATCTCGATTTCAAAATAGGAAATTGAATCGCCAAAGGGATTGATAAGGATTTCGACGATCTCCTCCTCCCAAAGGGAGTCGTCCCGCGTCGTCTTCGTCGCCCAGGGATCCGGATCCTGGCAGAGAAAAAGACCATGGAGCGCGTTGTCCTCCCAACCAAGGCGAACCTCGGTGCCCCATATCGGTTTTCGTCCGGACACAGAGTCAACCAAACAGAGGCGAGCGCATTCAGCCCAGGGAGCGCCGAGCGCATCGAGTGCAGATCGATTCCAGGTCTTTGTCTTGGGACAGAGGATCTCAGGGACGTCCATGGATCGTGCCTGAGCGGTGTTCGTCGATCAACTTGCTGAACTTTGCAAAGAAGTAACTGGCATCATGCGGACCGGGCGACGCTTCCGGATGATATTGCACGCTGAAAACCGGGTATTCCTTGTGCCGTATACCTTCCACGGTCTGATCGTTTAAATTGATATGCGATACTTCGACGTTTGAGGGCAAAGAATCTGCATCGATTGCAAATCCATGATTTTGCGACGTAATTGAAATCTTTCCAGTGCTCAAGTCTTTGACCGGTTGATTGCCTCCCCGGTGGCCGAACTTCAGTTTGAATTCCTTGCCTCCGTAAGCCAGCCCAAGCAGTTGATGCCCAAGACAAATTCCGAAGATTGGACACTTTCCTATCAAATCTCTCAATTCCTGGTAGAGATGGGGAAGGGCGCCGGGATCACCTGGACCATTCGACAAAAACACTCCATCCGGCTTCATTACCAAAACATCCTTTGCTTTTGTTGTGGCTGGAACAACCGTAACCTTGAATCCGTGCTGGCGCAGCCTTCTCAGAATGTTGAACTTGATGCCATAGTCATAGGCGACGATTCGATGCCTGACCGGTGTGAGTCGCTTGAATACCTGGCCATTTTCGGAAACGGCGTCGACTTGGTCGCCCGAACCCTTGACGATTGTCCAGTCACGGCTTAGCCGGTCCTCGGGATCCCACTCGTAGATCTGCGAGGTCGTGACTTCTTGAACGTAGTCCGAACCGATCATTTGGCGGGAATTCGCCGCATGCCGCGCCGCGGCGTCCGCGTCATCCAACTCGCTGCTGATGCATGCCCGCATGGCGCCCCGGACCCTCAAATGTTTGGTAAGGGCACGTGTATCGACGCTTTGAATTCCGCACACGTTCCATTTCTTCAGATACTCGTCCAGCGACCCGGTAGCTCGCCAGTTGCTGCTGACGGGCGAAAGTTCCCCAACGACAAAACCGCGCACATGGGGTTGGGCGCTCTCCTCATCCAACCTATTCACCCCGTAGTTGCCAATCAAAGGGTAGGTCATCGTGACAATTTGGCCACGATAGGACGGATCCGTTAGAACCTCCTGATACCCCGTCATCGAGGTATTGAAGCATATCTCGCCAACTTTAGTTCCGTGTGCGCCGAAGTTTTCCCCGAAAAATGCGCGGCCGTCTTCAAGAGCAATGAGAGCCTGCTTCATTGGGCGGAGAATATGGAAACGATTTGCCGTTCTTGCAAGGGTAACCGAATCCGTCGGCAGTTGCGGTCGAGCAGCGAACATCCGGTACCCCTGGAGCTTTCTCCGCTACGGATCTGGCGATCCCAAAAACTTCTTTGCCACAGAGGTCCTTGCCGGGGAAATCTCCAATTCCGACTTATAAAGCTTTTCCAGCGAGCGACCCAGCGAGCCAGCGAAACGCGTCCTTGGCGGTACGCAAATCGTTATTCCCTAGATTTCTCACACCTACCCCTTGCAGCTCCCACGCGACCCGTTATCAACAACCCGCATCTTTCACCCTTCGTCGGGCCTTTCGAGCAACCTGCTCGAGCCTCCGGTGCTCGAAGAGCTTGCGATCGTATGCGTTACCAAGATAGTTGATTCCAGTAAGTAACTTCGCCGTTGTGATTTTTCACAAACTGGACCGATCCATCCTGTGATACCACAATTGCCAGGCACCGCGGATAACCCTTGCAAAATCGGTAAACCGCGCGATGTCGTGTTCCCATGTTTTCCAAAGGTACCTTGGCCCAGATCTCCCCCTCCAGATCGAGAGCGTGACGCACGCTCTTCAGTTCCCGGGCTTCAAAACGAAGTTCGGCGCCAAAACCGATCAGGTCCAGAGCTTGGGTGACAACAAGCGCTCCGTCGACGGCCATCAAATCCGCCAGAAAATGCGCAAAATCGAATAGCGCTTCGTCGAGATCGCTCAACTTTGTATCCGCGAGCGTTTGGTATTCCAACCAGCCCGCGCTTGGTTTATTCTGGTCTGCTGCAAGTTCCGAAAGGCGTATGATCGCCTGTCTTAACATCCGTCCGTAGCGGCCACGGGCGGGAGAGTCAGCGATCAAATATTTAAACCGGATCGAGTCGTCAGACTGCCGAAACAAGGCTTCGTCTTCCGGATCCATGATGACGAGCGTACCTCCGTGCCGGCCATTCCGCACAACCGAAAGCGTTCGAAGGATGATATTGTAGGACATCCTTCTCACGAAATCTATATCCACGGGCACAAACCGCACGGTGGTACTTTCACCAAACGCCTCCATCAGGAAAGTTCTTCGCACCTGGGCGAAAACCCCCTGCAACCATTTCGACTCAAAAAGATCAAACGTCCTGGCTTCCACTATTCCTCCCATGAGCGTCGCCAGTCGTTGCCGCCCGAAATGAATCGTCAACCGGCCCGGCCCGAGTGAATGAATTACAAGCGAATCCGGCTCCGGCGCCCCATGGTAGCGTCCTCCCGCCAGGCTGCTCAGCCAGCGAGTTCCCGAAACAACCATTCCCCAGATTTCCAGGTCGTTATCCGCGTTCACGGAGACCCCGATCATCGATCGGAAAAAAAGCGCTGCCATCGAAAGTCTCCGAATCTCCTGTTCGTTGTACGGTCTCGGCCGATCCAGAAGCAGCGGCATCAGACCGCTTGGAGGTCCGTCTTCCGGGGGCAAAAGGGCCGAGTCGCCAAGCATGATGCGGAAGATGACCTGACGGTCTTCCTCCCGAAGTAGACTGGCGTGAAAAGCAACGTCGCACAGCCGGCGCAAATGATGATCTTCCGGGAGTTGCCCGAGCCGATCCGAAGGCCAGGCTCTTTTGACAAGCGCCGTCAGCTGCGCTGGGTAGGAATGACCGAGGTAACTGTGAGGCTTATGCGTCATGAGAAGACTTCGGCGAGCATCTTACCCCGTCCGGCCCCGCTCAGAAAGCTGAAACAGAAGAAGACAATAGAAGACAGAAGCCAGAAACTCCGGCGAACGGCGAACTCCAAACCCCGAACCCCAAACTCCAAACTCCGAACTCCAAACTCCCTCCTACCTCACCCTCCTCGCCAAAAACCGTTGTTCGGGATTCGCAATAACCTCTTGGGCCTCGACAAGCTGCATCTCCCGTGCCCCGGCGCGCGCGGTCGCCTCGAGCACCCCGAAAACCGCTGCGACGGTGAGTTCCAATGCCTCCCGGATCGCTCCGGTTCTCAGCCAATGCACAAAAAACAGGGCCGCCGCCATATCTCCGGCACCATTTACATTCAGCGGCAAAAAAGGCGTTTCCGCGATATAGGCTTCGCTCCCGTTGACGGCCAGCACCTCGATGCAATCGCCGGGTGCATCCTGGCGGCGCAAACTTGTAACAAGGACGACTTTTGGGCCACAGGCTCTGACTACGTCGACCGCCCGCAGCGCAGACTCAAGATCGCTTATTTCAGTGTTCGCGAGATGTTCCAATTCAAATTGGTTCGGCGTGACCATTGTCGCTGCAGGAACGGCGTGGTCTTTCATGAATTCCGGAATACCCGGTCGCACAAAAAATCCTCTGCCAACGTCGCCCATGACGGGATCGCAGCAATAAACGGCATCCGGGTTCGCTGCTCGCACCTTCGCGACGGCATCCAACACAACGGTGCCCAAGGAAACGTCCCCCATGTAGCCGCTAAGCACCCCAGCGCATCGGGGCAAAACTTTGCGTTCCTCAATTCCCCGAATCACCTCCGCGACCGATTCGACCGGTAGAACCAGCCCGCGCCAGGTTCCGTATCCGGTATGATTGGAAAAATGAACGGTGTTAACCGGCCAAACCTCAACTCCGATCCGCTGCAGCGGAAAGACAGCCGCGCAGTTTCCGACGTGGCCATAAGCGACGCTGGATTGTATCGACAATATATTCAAGGGCATCGAAGTCAGAGGAAACAGCAACTGCAAAGAATTGACAACGATCGCGCTCAACCGATTTTTTTTCGTGAGCACGAATCAATCCAATCTCCCTCTGCGCACGCTTGGCAAAAACGGGCCTACGGTTGCTGCGATCGGCCTTGGCTGCATGGGAATGTCCGATTTTTACGGACCTGCCGACGAAACCGAAAGTTTGGCAACCATCCACGCCGCCTTGGATGCAGGAGTTAATGTTCTTGATACCGTCACGAAACGATTCGGAAAGCCCATGCAGTTCACGCCTGGAAACAAGGGCTCGGCAAATCTTGCCTGGTTCCATAATCGGGACCTCTTTTGCAGGGCGTATAAGAGGTAGATCGGGTGGGAACAAGGAAGCGTTCTTGAGTAAC
>DATMQC010000198.1:0-18237 GCA_035567275.1 Chthoniobacterales bacterium
GGAGATCCCGACAGAAGGACGCAAAGATCACAAAGATCCAATGCAGTAGTCTGTGTCATCTGCGAACCGACGCGGCCGGCGCACGAAATCCACGCCCGTAGACGACGAAAGCCGCAAGGGCGAAGAGGATCACGGTCACGACAACGTGGGAGAATTCACGGTGCATCAGGTGCAAACCTGTAGCGAGAACCATGATTGTCGCGAGACCGATCGCAGCCCATGTGGTCTATTGGGATTCTTCCGCGCTGGTAAAACTTTACGTGCAGGAGCTAGTCGAGATCCAAGAACGCTTCGGGACGCATTTTGAAATATCGGGCCGCGCGCTTGGCGTGATCCACGGTGATCGAGCGCGCACCCGTCATGATCTTCGAAACGGTACCTTGCGCAACGCCTAAGACATTCGCCAGATCGGCTTGGGTCAAGCCGCTTGATTCGGTGACGGCTCTCAAAAGCTCCAGCCCACCGAGCTCTGATTTAACTCTTCGGCGGTGGGGCACCTCATATTCGGTCACCAAATCCCCAAGCATTTTCGCATAATCGAATTGGTCACGATTGTGAGCGCGGACGGCAATCCAATCCATAACCCGGATCATCTCTTCGTTTTCGGCCTCATCGTGAATCGGACGAGGCAAAAAAAGCCTGCACAATTCCTCGAAGGTCTCGGGTGCCTTTTTCGGGAGTTCGATCTTCGATATCTTCATAGCTCTGCCTTCCATTCGTTCTTGTCGTACTCAGCGTGGGTGAAAAGTCGGAGGACGAACACGATCTGCGTATTGAAATGGATCGCAGCAATCAGCCGGTATGCATTCCTCCCGTGACCGAGGTTGAATACGTAGACGGCGTTCCCTTTTTCCGTGATCACTCGGTCCACGGAATTGAACACTCTGCGCAGATCGTAAAAAGAATGACACTCTGTGAGCCTTTCCATCACGGCGCGCCATCGCAACAATTGGGCAGCAATCACTGAATGTTCTTTGCACCACTGGTTGATCCTGCCGGCAGTGACGATCCGCACGTTGCACAAAATGTCATATTATTCCTTTTTGTACAAGAGACAGGAAGATATCGCTTTGCCACGATTTAGGATAGATGGCAAAAGCTTTGGGACCAGGGCTAATGACCACGGATGAGGAGGGGTGTGTGTTGCATATCCCGCCACAGACGCTAAGAAAATGGTGCCGGTCAAAAAAGATCAGCGATGTTGGCCATGGTACAGGATTTAGACAAACTTCAAACCCGCCGATCGTGTTCGCGTTTTCGTGTCGAACGAGCAAAATCAATGCCGGCGGCGCAAGGCGCCCTATTTGATCCCGCTTACAGCGGGCTCGCTAGCCTCTAGGGCGCTTTATCACCCTTAAGCCAAGAAAGCTCGGTACGCGCATTTCGGGTCTGTGAATGTCTTTAGTTAGCAGCGTACAGTGTCGCACGAACCGGTGTGTCTGCAGCCAACAAGGGACCGGTCAAATCACGAGCGGTTTGACTCGTGCTCGCAGGGGACGCTAGCGGTTAGGAGTTCGCCGTTTACCGGTCGCCGTTCCCGGTTCACTGTTCACCGGGCAAAAGCCCCGGAAACATGCGGATCGACGTAGAAATGAAATTCCGTTCTGATACGGCGAGCCGGTCTCATGGTAAAAGAGAGTTTCAATTATGCCTGATTCCTACGTGGTTCGAAGCCTGACCCGCGCCCTTTCCGCTCACGTATCACGCTGCAATTGTTTCCGCCGATCCGGCCGAGTTCCTGAATAAGCTGGTCCACGACTGACTTCGATTTTGCTCTTCGTTCACCTTCAGGTTCCTGGCTTAGCACCTGTCCGTGAAATCGAAGCCACCCCACGCCTTTGCTCGTGAAATTTCCAGGCTGCGTACGAAATCTATTTCCCAAACGTCAAACTCCAAACCCCGCACCCGCGGTGAACCGCGAACGGTGAACTCCGAACCGTGAACTCCGAACCCCAAACTCCAAACGCAGATCGCCCGCGGCGATCGGTGTGCCATTCCTCTCTTTCGTACCATTCTTGTTTCCCGCATCCCACCCACCGTAGTTCGGTTGGATAGAGTATGTGACTTCGGTTCACAGGTTGCAGGTTCGAGCCCCGCCGGGTGCATGCGTTCGCAGTTCGCCGTTCCCTGCACCGCTGGCGCAGTCAGAAGGAGATCGGAAGTATTGCGAACGGCGAACTCCGAACCCCAAACTCCGAACGATGTTGCCAATCCTTTCTTTCGTGCCATTCTTATTTCCCTCATCCCACGCACCCGTAGCTCAATTGGATAGAGTATGTGACTTCGGATCACAGGGTTGCAGGTTCGAGCCCTGCCGGGTGCAAGAGCTCAGAGTCAACGGGTTACGCAGGCAACCGGCAACAATCTCTTTAGCAGTCTTAGCCACTTTTGACCCCGCGCGTCTGCATCCCGCGCAAAGATCCGAGGCCTGACCGACAGGCGTCCAGAAGGGCTAGCTAAGCTAGGTTTTTGGCACAACGCCGATATACCTCGCTCTCGGCCGGATAACCGTTTGGCTTGAATTCTGTTCGGCTGCGTGTCCGATCCAGCCCGCGAGTCTGCCAAGGGCGAATAAATGAAATCCGGCCTGGGACGGAAGTCCCAAGACGCTCCCTGCGGCCGCAAGCGCCATATCAAGATTGGCAAAACGTTGAAGTGTACGTTCCGACTGCGCGATGACGTGGCAGATCTTCGAATACCCGTCTGGATACTCTTCTTTCAGCAACCGGAAGATTAGCTTTGCCCGGGGGTCTCCTCCGGGATAGGCCGGATGCCCGAAACCCGATATCTCTTCGCCCGAGCGAAGAAGGCTATAGATCAGCCGGCGAACGCTTCCCCCAAGCAACTGCTGGAGCAGAAGTTCAGCCCTGGTTGAAGCTCGTCCATGACGGGAACCGGAAAAGGCGCACATCGCAGCGCTGACGATCTCGTAAATATTCGAGCCAGCGGAAGTTACCACGCGCGCCGTAAATGAAGAAACATTCAGTTCGTGATCCAGCGCCAAAATTAGAACGGCGTTCAGAATTCGTTGCGCGCCAGGGCGACTCCTGCACCAGCATTCCTGAAGCTCGCCGGCCGCCCGGCGGAGCTCGGGATTTTGCTTCCTCGTCAAAATCGCCAGGAACTGCCGCACGATAGCAGCTCCGGTTGAACCGAGTGCGGGAAATTGGAGGTGATATCCCGCGGGATCCGTGGACGAAAGGTCGCTGAGCCAGGATTGGAGGGTCTGGAAAGGGTCTGATCCGCTTTTGTACCAGTGTTGAACAGGGCCGGAAGCGACAAAGCAAGAATTCCAACTGCCGGTCCAAAACCAGCACGCTACCTCCCAGAAAGAGTGCGTACGAGCGAGGTCGAGGGCGTTTGCACCTCTGTAGTAGAGATTTTCGTTTGCAATCAGCGTTAAGACTGAATCCAGGATGGGAGCTCCCCAATGCAGCGTCGACTGCACCTCGCTCTGCGGTCTGCTCCGAATTCGCTTTCTTGCCTTTAATTGATCAATATCGAGACGATTGTAGAGACGCGAACGCGAGTCTTTTCCTGGCAGCGAGCGGATCAAACCTCGGCTGACGTACGCGTAAAGGGTCGGTTTGGATATATCAAGAATCGCTGCCGCCTCCTCGGCCGAGAGATAGACATCCATCGAAAGATAGAACGATATATTGATTTGTGAATCAATATTGAACTCTGCAATTGACGTTGTTTAGTCCACCTAATGAACGCGCCCCCTGAATCCCCAAACTACTTCGCGCACCAGTTTCCAAAAGAAAGTTTTCCTCAATACGGTTGGCTGTCTCGCCCTGACTCGTTTCCAGCTAACGTCTGGACCACCGAAACAACCCATCGTGACGGCCAGCAGGGAGGCTTGCCTTTAAACACCCAACAAAGTCTTCAAATCTACGATCTCCTTTGCCGGTTTACCGGATCTTCAGGCGCAATCCGACAGGCCGAATTCTTTGTGTATCGAAAGCAGGATCTCGATGCGTTTCGCGCCGTGCAGGAACGCTACGCCCAGGGAGCCCCAATCGAACCGACGACCTGGATTCGGGCCGCGGCAAAAGATGTAAAATTGATCCAGTCGCTCGGAGTGCGCGAATCAGGTCTTCTCGCTTCAATCTCGGACTATCATGTGTTTCACAAATTTCATCCCGGTGGCCGCCTTCAGGCCGTCGAGATCTACCTGAATGCGGTTAGTATGGCACTCGACGCCGGCATTCGGCCACGTCTCCATTTGGAAGACATATCGCGAGCTGACATAGACTTCGTCCGTCGGTTCGTGCAATTGGTGCTTGAACGGGCATCGAACTATCCGGCGTCCCTCCGCCCGAAATTTCGAGTCTGCGACACCTTGGGATTGGCGCTGCCGGATGAAGATGTTCCACTTCCGCGAGGAATACCGAAACTGATCAAAGCCCTTCGAGCAACGGGCCTGGAATCGATTGATCTTGAGTTTCATCCTCACAACGACACCGGCTTGATCGTAGCGAACTGTCTTTCTGCCATCCGCCATGGATGCGCAGTCATCAACGGAGCCTGCCTTGGAAAGGGAGAACGGACAGGGAATGCGCCCTTGGAACTCATTCTGTTTCACTTGATCGGCATGGGTTACTACGGGCCCTGCAAACCAAATTTCAAGGCGCTAAATGAGCTCGCCAAAATGTACTCGGAGATGGGCCAACCCCTTGCCGACAAATATCCGATCTACGGGCGCGACGCTCATCGCACTCGCGCCGGGATTCACGCCGACGGCTTGAACAAATTCTGGTGGATGTACGCCCCGTTCGACGTTCCCAAATTGATTGGCAGGCCGCTCGAAGTGTCGCTTACCAAGGATTCCGGGCTCGCCGGTCTTATTTTTATTACGCGCCAACGCCTTCAAAAAGACTTCGACAAAAACAATTCAATGATCCAGCGAGCGCACCAATGGATGCAACAACAATTTGATGAAGGACGTCAGACAGCGGTTGAGTGGGAAGAAATCGAAAAATTCTTCGCCAGCGACGCGAACTGAACGCCGCCTTCACTGCTGGTATTTCACCGTCATCCTTGCAACCGCAAGAGCATTCGCCTCAATTTGCTTGACGGCTTTTGCGGGAGCGGCATCCAGATTGGCGGGCAATTTTTCGACTTTGAGAGCGTAGAGACTTACGACGTAACGATGCGCGGCACCGGGCGGCGGACAAGGTCCGCCATATCCGCGAGTCCCATAGTCGTTGACGCATTCCAACGCCCCGATCGGCGCCCGCCCGGATCCATCCGTCCCGGCGCCGGCCTCGAGTTTCGACAGATCTCCCGGAATATTAAACATTACCCAATGTGACCAGCCACCCGGTTTTGGGGCATCCAAATCAAGGATGGTGATTGCAAAGCTCCTTGCGTTCGAAGGAGCACCTGACCAATCCAATTCCGGCGACAGGTTGGATCCATGACATCCCGATCGATTGTAAACGCTTTCCAAAGGGACACTCTCACCCTCGTGCCACGTTGCGCTTTTCAAATGGAATCCGCCACCAGCGAACACGCTTGTACCAAGCGCAAAGCAAACCAGAAAAATACACGCAAGCATCTTCACAGGCGCAACTATCAACCTCACAGGACTCACGATCAACCGAAGCTTGGTTACGTGCTCGTACTCGGAGTAATCAGTTCGGAGTTCACGGTTCTGTATTCTGTATTCTGACTTCTGACTTCTGACTTCTTATTCGAGTGAGTGGAACTCGCCTGTCTTTGACAGCAGGATTGAGACCCATCGCGTCGAACGGAAGTTGGATAGAACGATTACCAAAATGACCGTCAGTGGAACGCAGAGAAATGCCCCGACGATGCCCCAGAGCGATCCCCAAACAATCAACGCAATGATGACCGTTAGAGGACTCAAATTAAGAGTCTCCCCCATGACATTGGGCTCAACAATATTCCCCATGAGCTGCGCGATCGCCGTGATCCCGATGCCGATCACAACGCATGGTCCGAGATTATCAAATTGCACGGCTGCTAACAAGGTCGGAAGGATCGTCGCAACAACAATTCCAATCGTTGGGATAAAATGCAGAACGAATAGCAAGAGGGCCCAGAACTCCGCAAAATCCAGCCCGATAATCCGCATCAGAACATACGATAGCGCCGCGCTCGCAAAACTGACTGCTGTCTTTACACCCAGATAGGTATGAATGTCGTGATCAATTCGACGAATGATTCGAATCGCATTTTTTCGACGTTCGATGTCCGGAAATAGCGCCTGCAGTTTGACCGGAACAAAACGCCGTTCAAGCATGATAAAAAGGCCATAAATTACAACGAGGGTAATGTCCTCCAAAACCCCGGCGACCGCTTTAGCAACGCTCGAGAAAACTAACCGAAGATCAATTGCGGTCAGAAGTTGACGCAACTCGGGCGGTTCCTCAATTCCAACCCTGGTAAATGCCGCTGCTTGCAGTTGCTGGAGCCGGGTCTGGTATTTAGGGGCGGCTGCGGCTATGTGCAAGGCATTTTGTGCAACGATTTCAACCAAGGCAAATCCCAGGCCAAAAATAATTCCAAACGCCAAAATCACTGAAAAGACGTTGGGGAGCATCCTTCCCGCGATGCGGAATCTCCGAATTACGCGACTGACGATGTCAACGAGGTAAACGGCTATAACGGCCATTACCAACGGAACAAAAAAGTTCTCTCCTATACTCAGAATATAGAACGTGGCAATGACGATTCCGAGAGTCAGCGCAACGGAAACCAGCCGCCGTTGATCACCGAAACGGGGGGCGCTTTGGTCACTCATCATTATTTTCGGTTTCTCAAACTACCGCCTCGGGAACAGCGTGCAAAGCTGACCGCCGGGTTTTCCGTTAGTGCGCGCGTTCTACCAAATTCTTTTGGTGCTTGTATATCTCTGTAACCAGACGCAGCGCTACAATCGAAAGAGGAACCGAAAATAAGTCACCTAGAATCGCAAAAATCGCCGCGAGCCACCATTGATCGTTCGTTGAACCATCAAGCGCAAGCTCCAGGGAAACCTGTGTGGCAACCGAATATGACAGGAACAAAGCCCACCAGGTCCCGACTAGCCAGGATCCGCGACGCCGCATCCAGTTTTGGGGATCCTGACTCACACGCCAGATCTCGCTCATGACCTGGGCAGGACGAATCAAACTGAGGAAGGGAATAAAGTAGTATCCAACAGCCCAGCCCGGCGAGAAGCGCAAGCCTTCCGCGCCAAAGCCTTGAATATTCTTGTAAGCCCGGTAAACCCATCTGAGGAAGACAATGCCGCTCACAAGACCAAGTCCCGCCTGCAGCACCCCAACGATACCCTGCATTGGATCGCTGCTTGCCAACTGGTCCGGAGTCAACTGACCGAGTTGCACGCGAACAAGTTCTCCGAGGTCGACGATTAGCGCCAAACAGGCAATTACCACATTAGCGCGAAGCAGGGCTTGCAGAAATTTCGTTAAAGCCGCGGGGTCAATAACGAATTGATAACTCTCGGCCTCGAGCGCAGGTTCAACCATCAAAGGTACAGTTGGCGGCCGATCTCCAAGCCATTCGGTTACCGGTCTCCATTCGGACATCCCCTCTTGCCAGTAGATTGTGCCGCTAGGCATCAGCCCGCCGCTCCAGAGACGCCGGGTCTCTTCTTCGGATCTCTTTGTTCTCTGGCCGTCAGGATATCGGAGATAAATTGCGCCCATTGGAAAGTGTCTTATAGAACTGTAGCGAGGCCGCGCTTCCGACCGGCGAGATCTAGGGATGGCATATAGAATCCTTGAATAGCAAGGCCGTCTGATGGTTGACGCATGGGCACTGAAAAAACTTGGCTCATTTGGAATCGATTTTGCTTTTCAAGGATTCTAGTCCCAGAGTGGCAAGTGACACAACCCCGGTTTGGGACGGTGGAATCTTGACTGCCCTTGCGGAAAAGATATTGCGATTACCCTTCCCCAATGCGTTCACCACTTCAGATCGCTGTCGTCGGCTCCGGGATCGGAGCCCAGCATCTCCAAGGCTATCGGGAATTCTCCGATCTGTTTGATGTAAGAATTCTCTGCGACATCGATCACGAACGCGTCGCCTCGGTCTCCGAAAAATTGATCTCGGAAATCGGCACCCGTTTTGATGCAGTCTGCCGCAGGCCAGATATCGACGTAATTGACATTTGTACGCCTCCTCATCTTCACTTCGAACAAATCAAGCAGGCGCTTGCTTCGGGGAAGCACGTCATTTGTGAAAAACCGCTGGTTGGTAGTCTCGCCGCGCTGGATTCTCTGTCCCGCCTTGCAAAAGCAAGCGGGCGGAAACTGCTGCCGATTTTTCAATATCGGTTTGGTCACGGTTTGCAGAAGCTGAAGTATTTGGTCGACCGAAAACTCGCAGGCGATCCGTTCGTATTCAACGTCGACGTTGCCTGGTGGCGCTCAAGTGCCTATTACGACAGTCCCTGGCGCGGAAAACGCGCCACTGAGTTTGGGGGAGCCTTGTTAAGCCATGCCATTCACGCCGTGGACATGGTGCTTTACATTCTCGGCCCGGCAAAGACGGTCTTCGGCTACGCCCGGACGAGAGTGAATCAGATCGAGGTGGAAGACTGCGTTGCGCTGGCGCTCGAAATGGCTGACGGTTCGTTGGGCACGATTTCCGTGACCCTGGGGTCGTTGGCACAGATTTCCCGGCATCGATTTACTTTTCGCAATGTCACTGCGGAGAGCAATACGGACCCTTATGCAAATGCGCAGGAGCCTTGGACCTTTTCATTTGATGCAGAGGCTGAGCAAAAGGCGATGACAGAGGCACTGGAACAATTCAGGCCGCTTCCGGAAGGTTATGCGGGACAGTTCTACCGCTTCTATCATGCACTGCGTGACGAAACTGAACTGCCGGTTACGCTGGCAGATGCCCGGGCGGCGTTGGAAGTCATTGCCGGCACCTACTACTCAAGCGAATCCAGCACGCCCGTCCGCTTTCCGATCGGCCCAAGTCACCCGGCATACAATACACTTTAACCCCTGGAACCGGAACAGCCATGACTCAGTCACACGCGTTCAAGGGCGCTGAACTTTGGCTCAAAGATAACGGGAACGGACGCCGTTGCTGGCCGATCCCTGGAGGGCGCCCGCTCCGTCGGCGCCGCCGGTCGATCGGTTGATCGGTAGGGCGAGCCGCCCGGCGAGCCGCCTTTGGTTAGAGGTCAAACGGCGGCGGCTCAGCAGGAGCTTCGCCCTACCGGTGTGTCAAACGGTGCCAAATTTACCGCCGGCAACGGCTGCGAGGGACCGCAGCCCCCGCGAAGACAGAAGACAGAACCCCGAACTCCAAACTCCAAACCTCGAACCCCGAACCTCAAACTCTCCAGCCCGCCACCAATCATCGTTGTCACGGCCCGATGGACATTGCTGGCCGGATCCCCTGGAGGGCGCCCGCTCCGTCGGCGCCGCCGGTTGATCGGTTGATCGGTAGGGCGAGCCTCCCGGCGAGCCGCCTTTGGTTTAGACGTCAAACGGCGGCGGCTCAGCAGGAGCTTCGTCCTACCGGTGTGTCAAACGGTGCCAAATTTACCGCCGGCAAACGGCTGCGAGGGACCGCAGCCCCCGCGAAGACAGAAGACAGAACCCCGAACTCCAAACTCCAAACCTCGAACCCCGAACCTCAAACCCTCCAAGCCTCAACCGAACATCGTCGTCACGACCGGATGGACATTGCTGGCCGATCCCCAGGAGGGCGCCCGCTCCGTCGGCGCCGCCGGTCGATCGGTTGATCGGTAGGGCGAGCCGCCTTTGGTTTAGAGGTCAAACGGCGGCGGCTCAGCAGGAGCGGCTCGACTGAGCTCGCCGAAGTCTTCGCCCTACCGGTGTGTCAAACGGTGCCAAATTTACTGCCCGCAACGGCTGCGAGGGACCGCAGCCCCGCAAAAGACAGAATTCAGTTCTTTCCGTTTGAATTTAGGTTTCACTTCATTCGGAGCCGCTCTTGAGCTTGCGTGAGCGCGCCGCGATCACGGCGGTTGCGGTGCCACCAAAAAGCACCATGACAAGGGCAGCGATCCAGCGCATCCCAAAAAGGGCGGTGGCACCAATGCCAAGAATCGCGAAGAGCTGATAGACTAGCAGCAACCAACCCATTGCCCCAAGAAATGTCACCACCAGAAAACGACGTGCCGGATATTTCATCAGGCCGGATACGACCAGGAGCGCGGTTCGCGTACCCAAGGCAAAGCGACTGAAGACAACTGCGAATCCCCCGTAACGTCCAAACCAGCGTGATGCGACATCTACTTTTTCGGGTGCGACAAGCCTGCGCATGAACCGGCTCCTAAGAATATGCGGACCGCCAAATGAGCAAACGGCATAAATAGCAAAGTCGCTCGACCACATCCCGAGGAAGCACGCGAGGAAGGGCTGCCACGCAGGGAGGACATGGTTGCAACTCAACAAGGCCCCGCTGACGACCGCGGTGTCTTCATTTATCGCGACGGCAAAAAAGAGGCCCGCGAGGATAAGATCTTTTTCGTAGCCTGTCATTGGCGCGGTCGGCCAGTAAGGTATCTCTCAAAAGTAAGGAGTGGCAAGCAAAGCGAGCAGGACAACGAGAATGACGAGCTCATGAGCTCAACCTGTTCTACGAAACGCGCCTTCGCGACCGCTGCTCCGCCACCCGATCGGGTAATTGAGGCCGGTTTGAGCCTGCCTAGTGTGCCGTCTCCGAAATAGGATGGATTTTGGATCTTTTAAACGATGCATACAGGATGCCATTGCAATTTAGAGCGGGCGGCGTATTACCCGAAACGATTGGAATCTGGCTGACAATCTTTCGGGTGACAGGCAAAATTGTGGCCGGAAACGTTTATCACAACAGGTTTGAGGAAATGCCGGAATCGCTGGAATTCGAGCATTATCAGGTTCTGACAAATGGGGACGGCTCTCTGATGGAGCTTGGGCGCGGAGCTATGGGAGTTACCTACAAGGCTTTCGATACCAATCTCCATTGTTACGTGGCTTTAAAGGTCATCAGCTCCGCTCTCTTGGATAGTGGGACTGCCGCCGATCGTTTCCTTCGAGAGGCGAGAGCTGCTGCGAGGTTACGGCATCGCAATGTTGCTTCGGTTTTCCATCTGGGTAAGCATGCCGACAGCTACTTCTATTCGATGGAGTTTATTGACGGGGAAACGCTGCTGCACCGAGTCAAGAGAGACGGACCGCTCGACTGCCTTTTTGCTCTCGACATCACCCAGCAAGTCGCCTGCGCCCTTATCGCTGCGGACGAACAGCAACTCGTTCACCGCGACATCAAACCGTCCAATGTGATGCTGGCTCGGGAAAGTGACGGGGAAATTCTTGCAAAGGTGATCGATTTCGGCCTCGTGAAGTCCGCCGTTGGAGATTCGAGTGCCGCCGGCGAACTCACGATGCGAGGTTTCGTTGGCACGCCCTATTTTGCAAGTCCCGAACAACTGGATCGTCAGCAGGAAGATATCCGATCCGACATCTATTCTCTCGGCGTAACGCTTTGGTACATGCTAACCGGCAAACCCACGTTTGTGGGCTCGATGGCCAGCGTGATCGCGCAACACCTCGAAAAATCGCCACCGTTCGAGTCGCTGGCGATCCTGCCCGCACAGGTGGTTGATGTTTTGCGGCGGATGCTCGAGAAGGAGAGGTCACGCCGTATTCAGACCCCATCGGAGCTCCGGACAGAGTTGAAACACTGTATTGAAAGCCTCGCAGCGGAAAGACTCGCGGAGAGGCCGTCGGCGGCCCCGGTAGAAAGTTTCGAAACAATCGCGCTTACAAGCGCACATCGGCAGCCGGTGGTGCGTCCTGAATCCGGATCGCTCCTGAAGAATCGATATCGCTTGATCGAGGATGTTAATCCGGCAAATCCCGGTCATACCTTTCACGCGGAAGATCTGGTAACAAGCGCACGCATCACGGTTCGCATTTTCATGGCGGCGCCTGATTTGCTCAATGAAATTGATCAGCGAGCGGCCCTCCTGCCTTCTGTGCTGCACCCAAACTTCATTCATGTTCTCGCGACCGAGCGGGAAAAAGGTTTCAGCTTTGTCGCCTTTGAATGGCTTGAAGGCTTCGCTCTCGTCGATCTCCTGCGTGCGCGCCGTGCGCTGACTTTGCGAGAATCGCTATTTCTCTTGAAACAGATTGCGTCCGCAGTTGATGCAGCGCGCCAATGGAGAATGCAGCTTGAGATAAGCTTGCGCGATATTCTCGTTCATTTTCCGGACAGCCTTGTGGATCCTGCTGCTTCCAACGTCTTGCTTCGGTGCCCGTTGGATGAGTGGCCTACTTTCGTGGTGAAACTGAGTCTCCTCGGCGAAATCAAGGAACTCGAAGCCGCCGCAGAGGGCTTCCAGGAACGTACGATGATCTCCGATCTGAAGCCGCACCAGGATGTCGTGCAACTCGGAATTCTGGTTTACGAACTACTGGGTGGCAAGCCGGGCGGGTTCGCACCTCTCGCAAATGTATCGGAAAGAGGAAACGAAATCCTCCGGAGATGCCTTACTCCCGGGCGAGGCTTTTCCACAGCAACGGAGTTTTATGATGCACTTAACGGAGCTGCCGCGGCCAAGCCGTCCACGATTCCGGCCATTTTGAAAGTGTCAGAGCCGACTCAGGCTTCACAGACTCGCTTTGCCCCAACCCCGACGGGACCCCTCGCTCGAGAATCTGCGCCTGCACCTGAATCCCCTCCTCAGCGTGCCAAGCAAAAGACAGGAGCTTTAATCGCAGCTGTCGTAGTCGGCGGAACATTGGCAGCAGGAGGCGTTCTCTGGCTTTACTTGTCCGGAATCTCCAGCCCGGTCTCCAGCGCGAACCCGGATCTGCCAACGCCAAAACAGGCGTTGAGTTCCGCTTTTCATCCACCGCCGCCCCAACCGGGCAAAGCCTGGACGAATAGTCTTGAGATGCGGTTTGTTCCGCTCGGCGACATCTACATTTCCGTTTGGCAGACCCGCGTTCGCGACTTTGAGGCGTTCGTTGCGGCAACCGGCTATGACGCCATCGGAGGAATGTCCTCCGCTATCACGCAAAATGGGTTCAAGCTCAATCAGATGAGCTGGAAGGCCCCTGGTTTTTCTCAGACGCGCGATCATCCCGTCGTTGGTGTAAGTTGGGAAGATGCCAACCAGTTCTGCGCATGGCTGACAAAAAGGGAACGGAGTGAAGGCACACTGAGGAATTTTCAGAGCTATCGGTTGCCGACGGATCGGGAATGGAGCGAGGCAATCGGGCTGGAACATGAACTGGGCGCAACGCCCGCGGATCGGAGCGCAAAAATCAAAGGGGTTTATCCATGGGGCTCGGCATTCCCGCCGCCAGTCGACACGCTAAACTATGCTGGAAGCGAATCTCGCGCGGGAGCACCCGACACCTGGGCGGTAATCCCAGATTATCAGGATGCATTCCCTCGAACGGCGCCAGTCACGGCTTTCAATCCTAACGCACGCGGTCTCTGCTCCCTGGGCGGAAACGTTTGGGAATGGTGTATGGATAAATTTGAAACCGGACTGAACTGGCGAACTCTCCGAGGCGGGTCATGGGCTACCTCCCGACAGGAAGAGATGCTTTCTTCGTACCGTCGCGGATATGGATCGCTTTTTCGCTCGGACGATATCGGCTTTCGCTGTGTGATAGCGTCCAATGGAGGCGACGAATGAGGCTACTCAAATTTAATCTTATTTTGATTCCGTTTATCCTGCTCGCTTTTGGCGCGGTCGCCTACGTAACACGCAAAACATTATTCGAAGCTGCCCGCCAGCAGGTAATCCAGAATGCACGCCTTATCATGGAGACAATGTTGTCGAGCCGCACTTACACGACCAAACAGGTCGCGCCGCTCCTTCAGCAGAAAAATTTCAAACTCCAGACGGCTATCGCAGAATTTCGAAAGACTCTCGAAGAGATTCCGAAAACGCCCGACACGGTTTTAAGTAAGGATATTCGCGGAAATGCGAAGAAAACCTATTTGCTAGGTCAGCAGCATGTCCTGAATGCCCAACAACAATTCCTTGAATCTGTCAAAGGCAGACCGGAAGAACTTCTCGATTCAGAATTTCACCCCCAATCGGTCCCGGCATTCGCGGCAACGGAGATCTTTAGCTATTTGCGCGAAAAATTTCCGGACTACTTCTACAAGGAGGCAACCTTGAACCCCACCAACCCGCGCGATCGCGCGACAGATTGGGAGAGCGATGTTGTCAATCAGTTCCGGGCGGGCGCAATTCAGAACGAATTCATTACATCACGTGAAGCCTCAACGGGAACCGCTCTGGTATTGGCGCGACCCATTAAGGTCAATAACGTAAGTTGCCTGGAATGCCACAGCACCCCTGACAAGGCGCCCGCTGAAATGATAAAGCTTTACGGCACTGCGAACGGATTCAGTTGGAAATTGGACGATATTATCGGCGCCCAGGTTGTTTCAGTGCCTGTTTCTGTTCCGCTGCGAACTGCTGAAGAGACTTTTAGAATGCTCTTGATATGGCTTGGAGGTGCCTTTGGATGTATTCTCATCGCAGCGAATCTCGGCGTAGCGATTGTTGCGCCGCCAAAGACCTAGTGTCCTGTCCCCGAAATAACATGGCCTTTTGCTCCGATCAAAATGGCCCGCCAGCTAGGCGCGAGGAGGGCTCGGGCGATGAATAACGAATACCGTTCCCTTGTGTTGGCAGCCGGAGAAAAATTCCGGCTGATACCTTACGACGTAAGCTTCAGCGAATCATTGTTTGAGGCGGTTGAGGAATCTCGAGCTGAACTGCTGCGTTGGACATCCTGGTGCAGCGCAGAATACACCATGGAAGATAGCCGTCGCTGGCTGCAGTCGAGAGAACGATACCGTTTTGAGGGCCGTGCCTACGATTTCGCGGTGACCGACGCAAAAACAGGTGAATTAGTCGGCGGCTGTGGAATCGAACGTATCGAGCGCGAAAACCGAATCGGCAGGCTTTACTATTGGGTCAGGAATTCCCGCAGAAGGCAGGGAGCGGCTTCAGAGGCAGCTCAGGCGGTAGCCGCATTCGGACTCAACAATCTTCAGTTGATTCGCCTGGAGGCCATCGTCTCCGAAAACAATTTGATTGGCCAAAGAGTCGCAGAGAAAATCGGCGCTTCACGTGAAATTCGGTTGCGCAACAGAGTCATTTTAAGCGGAAAGATTCAGCACGCTTATCTGTTTGCCTTGTTCCCTGAATGAAGACGGTTTCCATCGTTGCGCTCATCCATGGCCCTGATCGACCCGGGCTGGTCGCCCAGGTTGCAGGATGGATCTATAAGACGGGAGGAAATATACTTCACGCCGACCAGCACAGAGATGCTGAAGAGAATGTTTTCTTCCAACGCATCGAATGGACTCAACCGGGAGGCGAAGAGACAATCCACAAAGTGGCAAAATCGTTTTCGATTATGGCGACGCAAGAACTCGGTATGTCGTGCCGGACTGCTGTCTCCAACGCACGAGCTCGGGTCGGCGTTCTGGTTTCAAAAATCCCTCACTGTCTGCACGATCTTGCGTTCAGATTCAGACGCGGCGAAATGCGCGGAGATATTGTGTGCGTGATTTCCAATCACGAGACTCTTAGCGACTTCTGCGAGTCGATACAGATCCCGTTTTATCGAGTTGAAGTACCGCCTGACGGCAAAGAAAGCGCGGAACGATTGGAGTTGGACATTCTTCGAAAATACCAAGTCGATCTGATTATTCTGGCGCGCTACATGCAGATCCTGAGCGCTCGATTTCTAAGCGAGGCTGGAATTCCTGTGATAAATATTCACCATAGCTTCCTCCCGGCGTTTGCTGGAGGTCGCCCCTATCACCAGGCGTACGCACGGGGCGTGAAGATCATCGGCGCGACTGCTCACTACGTGACTGCAGACCTTGACCAGGGACCCATCATCGCCCAAGACATCGCTCGGATCAGTCACAGACACACAGTCGAAGAACTCATCCGCAAGGGTCAGGACCTGGAGCAAACCGTGTCGGCCCAGGCAATTCGCTGGCACTTGGAACATCGCGTACTTGTGTACAAAAATAAGACTGTCGTCTTCGATTGAGATTTGCCGCGTAGGCACACAAAAAACCCTCCGTTCAGGAGGGTGAATACAAAAGGGGCGATGGGCGCTTTGAGTGATTTAAAAAGAGGTTGTCTGGGGGGAATCTTGGTTATTCGGTGAGCTCATAGGTCGACAGTTTAAGATGCGACCTGAGCCGCAAGGGTAGGAGACCGGTCAGACGGACGGTTCGAAGAATTGTTCGTGGCGTTATAGACTTGTGCCAGCGCTCGAGTATCGAACGGCTGGAAGTTGTCCGGCTCAGGAACAAAACTTTCCTCCTGTTTGTACCCATTGCGAAAAGCAATCAGTGCGAATACTAGTGTTTCCATATTGAGTTTATCCTATGTTTAGGTGTTGGATTGGCGGGCGCTGAACCCAGAGGATCGTTCCTGCGGTGATCAGCAGCAGTTTGGTTATTCGCCGGCGCTAAGGGACGCCAGAACGGCGATCACACGAGGCGCCAAAGCAATTGCGATAAGGATCAAGGAGAAACCCAGACCCGACACAACTTTGCCGATTTCCATATATCTACCTTTCTCAAGTTATTGTTTACTTTTGAGAGATAGACCGGGAGGCTCCTTGCGAAGCTTCCCGCTCGTTTTTCTCTCAGCATCCTGGATCGGCCACCCCTAGCGAGGCGCTTTCCGGAATGCCCAGAGAAATGCTCTAGAAATCTGCTGGATCTTAACACCTTTAACCGGCCAGTCAACTTAGAATTGCATGCCTTTTTTCCCAGCAATCTTCGCTATCCCAAACCCATCGCCTCGCCCAATCACCACAGGATTATTTGGACAGAACATGCAATTGTTGATAGAAACTCCGCCCATGTAAACTCCGCCCATGTCCGGCTCCCACTTCCCAAAATCGTCTAAGTCACTCAGAAGGAGGAGGTTTTCGATTGTCTCATGAGATGGTGGACCCTGATCCTGCTCGTTGGACTCGCCGGCACGGGCTTTGCTCGATTGGGAGATACCGAAAGCCAGCTTATCAAACGTTATGGAAAGCCGACCTCCGTTCGTCCGGGCGGTAAATACGACCCTTACTTTGAGAAACTGATCGATTTTGAAAAAGAAGGCATTGCGATCTCCTGCGGCCTCCATGCCGGCAAATGTGTGACCATCGAGTACAAGAGAGACAGAGGATTCAATTCGTTGGAGTTCGAAGGCTTTAAAGGCTTGAACCATGCCCCATCCGGCGTCGTTGTAGAACGCGGCGCTACAGCGCTCAAATTCACCTCCAAAAAGGATTATCAGGCGATTATCGCTGGCTCGGAGACGGGCATCAGGAGGATGCGCAAGAAGTCAGAGGCCCTTGAAAGAGGAAACCATTAGCTAGCAGAAAAAACTTGACTCATCTGCAACCGGTTTTGCTTTTCAGGGATTCTAGCGGATACGTCGTCGTATGCAGTTCACGGATCTACGCGGCAAAGTAGCAGTTGTTACGGGAGCTAGCCGGTTAAGGGGAATAGGCGCAGCGATTTGCCGAGCCCTCGCTGGGCAAGGTTGCGCAATCTTCTTTACCGCCTACCCCAAGTACGACGCGCTCGCGTTTCCCGAAGTGTCGACTACCAAGGATTCGGAGCATCTCGCAGCAGAACTCCGCGGCATGGGGGTGCCTGTTGCGTTCATGGAGGCCGACTTGGCGCAACCAGATTGCGCTGTACGTATCTTAGACACGGCTGAGCGCCTTCTCGGAGCGCCGTCTATCCTTGTAAACAACGCTGCCCATAGCGCGAGAGACGGATTCGAGACGCTAGACGCTTCAGGTCTCGATGCGCACTATGCGGTAAACGTTCGTGGCACAGCCCTCCTGTCTGTGGAGTTTGCACGGCGATATCCTTATGGTCGTGGAGGCCGGATTATCAATCTGACTTCGGGTCAGGAACGTGAGCCGTTGGCTGGCGAACTGGCCTATGCAGCCACAAAAGGAGCCATTTCCGCCTTTACTCGTTCCTTAGCCAAGGAAGTGGCACGCAAAGGCATAAATGTAAACGCGGTCGATCCAGGCCCAACCGATACCGGCTGGATGTCTGATGAATTCAAAAGCCGAGTGATCGGCTCCAATGCGAACGGTCGGGTCGGGCTGCCGGAGGACGCGGCCCGGCTCGTCGTATTCCTCGCCAGTGTAGCGGCAGATCGGCTGAGCGGCGAGGTAATTCACGCTCGAGGAATCTGACAAACGCTCG